>CAMAQF010000006.1 GCA_945860265.1 Emticicia agri
TGAAATAGAATTGAAAGTTTTTGAAAAACAAAATCTGTAAAAGTCCTATCGGGACAATGAATGTTGTAGAGATGGGTTTTAACCTATCGCGATTGGATTATTTCATTTGAATTGGAATTGAAAGTTTTTTAAAAACAAAATCAGTAAAAGTCTCATAGGGACAATAAATGTTGTAGAGATGGGTTTTAACCCATCGCGATTGGATTATTTCCTTTGAATTGGAATTGAAAGTTTTTTAAAAATAAAATCTGTAAAAGTCTCATAGGGACAATAAATGTTGTAGAGATGGGTTTTAACCCATCGTAAAACAAAGAAACAGTAATAAAGAACCGCAGGTTCGGAGCATATTATAAAGCCCATTCTAATGGGATTTATAAGTACTCAATTGGATTATTTCAGTGGGTTAAAATCCACCGCTTTAATATTAAACCGTCCCTTTGGGACTAATAATACAAAGTCAACTCTCATAATAAATATTTCATTATGTCAAATTTAAGTATTGCACAAAAAGCTTTAGAACAAGGAAAAGGAATTTTACGATTAGTACCGACTTGGGTTCCACGTTCATTTTGTGTGCCGGGCCGCAGAATAAAACTTCACCCCGATGATTATTATGTACTCGGTGGTGTACGTGGCGGAATCGACGAGCGTTGGCTTTCGTCAACAACACCAGCAAAAAATGGCCCATTAACTGGCGAAAATGAAGGTTTAAGCTTCGTTATTGTCGGTGATGAAAAAGTGCTTTTGAAAGATGCAATCGACGAACTCGGTGCAGAAATCATCGGCAACCGCCTTTGGGATAAATACAAAAGTTGGCCAATGTACTCGAAGTTCTTTGATAATATGGGACCATTACCGCACCACATTCATCATAACGACGAAGAAGCTGCCAAAATTGGTCAACTCGGAAAGCCAGAAGCCTATTATTATCCGCCACAATTAAATAATCACGGTGGAGATTTTCCATATACATTTTTTGGTATTGCTCCCGGTACAACAAAGGAGCAAATCAAAGAATGTTTGATGAATTTCACGAAAGGCGATAATAAAATCACGATGTTTTCGCAGGCGTTTCCTTTAGTTCCGGGCACAGGCTGGGATGTTCCTCCAGGAATGTTACATGCTCCGGGAAGTTTGTGTACGTATGAGCCACAAAAAGCATCTGATGTTTTTGCGATGTATCAATCTTTGGTAAATGAAGCAGTTATTCCTGAAGAATTATTATGGAATGGCACACCTCCTGACCAAATTGGCGATTATGACCAACTTATGGGTGTAATTGATTGGGAACTTAATACCAACCCAAATCTTTTAGAAACTCGATTCATGCAGCCAAAACCAGTGAAAGACGTGGCTGAAATGGAATCTGAAGGATATATTGAAAAATGGGTTTGTTATCGTTCTGAAGCATTTTCTGCAAAAGAATTAAGTGTTTTACCGGGACAAACTGTAACAATTAAAGACAGTGCCGCATACGGAATAATCATGATGCAAGGACATGGTAAAATGGGTGTTTGGAATATTGAAACACCAGCCTTGATTCGTTACGGACAACTCACAAATGATGAGTTTTTTATCACCGAAAAAGCAGCAATAGAAGGTGTAACAATTACAAATCATTCAGCAAATGATCCATTAGTGATGCTTAAACATTTTGGTCCTAACAATCCTGATTTAATTTTATAATGATAGACTGGGTGAATGATGGAATGAATGAATTTTTTGTGAGAAGTTGCATTAATTATAAAATATTCGTTCGAAATTCTATCATTCACTCACTCACTCAATCATTCACTCATTAAAAATATCAACCTAAAAATCTATTAAATAAATGGAAAATAATTATCCTAAACTCCATAATGCCACATGGCCAGGTATTGTTGGAAAAGGGCCTGACTCCGAGCCCCCAATTTCGTTGGATACAATGCTTGAAATGACAGCCGCTGCTGAAGTAGATGGTATAAAGTTCGATGGTGTTGACTTAGGTCTTTTTGACCCACACTATGACCTTGATACTTCTGATGACGCTATCAAAAGATTGGCTGATAAAGTTGCAAAACACGGTCTTGAAATTGGAAGTTTGGTTGCTCCGATATGGGGCGGGCCTGCAATGGGTAGCAAAGAAGAACGAGCGAGTTTTGTAGAAATGGTTCGTAAATCTTGTCATATCGGTCAAAAATTACGTGAAATGGGCATTCGTCCAAACGGAATCGTTAGAATTGATTCTGCGAGTAGTCCACAAAGTTGGGCTGCCGACCCAGTAGGAAATACCAAATTGATTGCACAGACCTTCAGAGAAGCTTGCGATGTAGCTGCCGATTTTGGTGAAAAACTTGCAGCTGAAGGCGAGATTTGTTGGGGTGGAATGCACTCATGGAAAGCAATGCTCGATACTTTAGAAGCAGTTGACCGACCAAATATTGGTTTCCAAGCTGATATGTCGCACACTACGCTTTATTTACTTGGTTATAATGCTCCAGAAGCTCGTATTTTGCCTGAAGATT
Organism: Emticicia agri; assembly: GCA_945860265.1. Taxonomy (GTDB): domain Bacteria; phylum Bacteroidota; class Bacteroidia; order Cytophagales; family Spirosomataceae; genus Emticicia; species Emticicia agri_A. The sequence continues at coordinate 2,505 of CAMAQF010000006.1, forward strand.
TTCAATGGGGAGACAGAGAAACTTTCCTGGCAGGATTAAAAAAACTTACTGATGCCCTACGTCCTTGGACAATAGACTTTCACGTTGCTCAAAACGATGGAACTGTTCATGGAACAGGCTCACACGATAAAACTGGTCGCCATTGTCAAGCTACCGACCCAAATGGCAAACTTGATATTGCTCACGATGCAGGTCTTTGGCTTCGCAATAATTCGGGCGAATTAACCAAAGCTTTCCGACACATTTGTTGGGATGGCTGTATGTTTGACAATGCAGTAATGACTCAGCCAAAAACTTGGAATGATATTTTGGCAGCCATGATAAATGTTAGAAAACAACATGGGTGGTATGAAGCGTAAATTTAAATAAGATTTTAGACAAAAGACATGTTGAATACTACTATTCTCTTGTCTCTTGTCTAACCTTTCGTGTCTAAAATTAATAAAACTATGTCAACGAAGAAACCTCTTAGAATTGGATTAATAGGAACGGGTCTCATGGGAAGAGCCCATTCTAATGGATATAATCGCATAACAAATTTTTTTCCTGAATTGGAATATACGCCTGTTTTAAAGGCCGTTTGCTCAAGAAATGCTTTAAAAGTACAAGCATTTGCTGACCAATGGGGTTTTGAGTCTATCGAGACCGATTGGAAAGCCCTCGTTGCTCGTGATGATATTGATGCCATAGATATTTGTACACCTAACGATACCCACGCTGAAATTGCTTTGGCAGCCGCAGCGGCAGGAAAAATGATTTTGTGTGAAAAACCGCTGGCTCGTACTTTGGAAGAAGGGCAAATAATGGTAGATGCCATCGACAAAGCAGGAGAGGGCGGCGTTCCACTAAAAACTACTGTTTGGTACAACTACCGTAGAATGCCAGCAGTAACTTTGGCAAAACAAATTGTTGACTCTGGAAAACTAGGTAAAATATATCATTATCGAGCAAATTTTTTACAAGATTGGACTATTAGTGCCGACCTTCCGCAAGGGGGTGAGGGTTTATGGCGAATGGACGTAGATGCCGCTGGTTCGGGTGTAACAGGCGACCTTTTGGCTCACTGTATTGATACTGCTATGTGGCTCAACGGTGCAATTACTGATGTTTCTGCAGTTACCGAAACTTTCATTAAAGAACGGATGCATCAGCTAACTGGAAAAGTTCAACCTGTTGGAATTGATGATGCCTGTATTTTTCACTGTCATTTTGCGAATGGTTCGCTCGGACTTTTTGAGTCTACTCGTTATGCTCGTGGACACAAAGCTCTTTATACTTTTGAAATTAACGGTGCTGACGCTTCTATCCGTTGGGATTTACATGACCTAAATCGACTTGAATATTTCGACCATCGTGATGATTCTATTGTTCGTGGATGGCGGTCAATTCATGTGACTGATGGCGACCAGCCTTACATGAATAAATGGTGGATTCCGGGTTGCGGTATTGGTTATGAGCATAGTTTTGTTCATCAAGTAGCCGATTTCTTGAAAAGTTTAGAAACTGGTGAAGATTGTTCTCCAACTTTCAAAGAGGCACTTCAAACCCAAAAAGTTTGTGCAGCAGTCATTGATTCTGCCATTTCGAGAAGTTGGAAAGATACCAATGTAGATAGTGATTTTGTATGAAAAAACTCGTAGGAACGTCCAATTTGGACGTTCCTACGAGTTTTTTATTTTTTTTAAGATAAATTTAATGAATGAAAGTCCAATCCTCCAAGTACAAAATCTCTCTAAATCATTCTTAGGGGTGAAGGCGTTGGATAATATTCAATTTGACCTCCAAAAAGGCGAAGTCCATGCCTTAATGGGTGAAAATGGAGCAGGAAAATCGACATTTATGAAGATTTTAATGGGTTTACTTGCACCTGATTCGGGCGAAATTATTTTTGAAAGAAAAATTTTAAAAAGTAACAGCGTTCATGAAAATTTACTGAAAGGCATTTCTATGATTCATCAAGAAATCCTTGTTGTTCCAGAATTAACCGTTGCTCAAAATATCTTTTTAGGTCGAGAGGCTAACTATCGAAATTGGCTAAATGACAAAATCATCAATCAGAATGCCCAAGAATTGCTCGATTTGATAGGTGTTAAAATAAATGCTCAAACCAAAATTAAAAATTTGAGTATTGCTCAAATGCAAATGGTTGAAATTGCAAAAGCGGTTTCAACAAATGCAAAAATAATTATCATGGATGAGCCCACGTCGGCACTTTCAGACTTAGAGGTAGGGATGCTTTTTAAAATCATCAATGATTTGAAAACCAAAGGCGTGGCAATTATCTATATTTCGCACAAAATGGATGAAATATTTAAGATTACTGATAGAATCACGGTTTTCAGAGATGGAAAATATATTGATACAAAATATACTAATGAATTAGACAAAAACGCTTTAATTGCTTTAATGGTGGGGCGTGAAATTGGAAATCTTTTTCCTGAAAAAGTAAATTACAAAGGCGAAAAAAAGGCAATTATATCTATCAAAAATTTTTCTAAAAAAGGTAAATTCGAGAATATTAATTTTGAAGTTCATGCAGGAGAAGTGCTTGGCATAGCAGGATTAATGGGAGCAGGAAGAACTGAAATTGCCAGAGCAATATATGGATTAGACAAATACGATAGTGGAGAAATTACACTAAAAGGCAATAAAATTAATATAAACTCGCCAAAAGAAGCGATTGAAAAAGGTATTGGATATGTAAGTGAAGATCGAAAAGCATTGGGTTTTATTCCTGCGATGTCAATCAATCAAAATATTAGCTTATCGAGTTTAGCAAATTATTCAAAAGCTTGGTTTGTCAATTCAACCAACGAACAGGAAGCCACAACTCAACTGTCAAATGATTTGAAAATAAAGTCCACGGGCATCAATCAAAAAGTAATGAATCTGAGCGGGGGAAATCAACAAAAAGTAGTGATTGGTAAAGTTTTACTGACCTCGCCATGTCTGGTTATTTTGGATGAACCCACGTGTGGCATTGACATTGGTGCAAAATTTGAAATTTATAAATTGATTAATCAATTGACTGATAGAGGAATAGCAGTGATTATGATTTCGTCAGAGTTGCTCGAAATTTTGGGAATGAGCGATAGAGTTTTGGTTCTTTCAAAAGGGAAACAAACCGCTTTACTCACAAAAAAAGAAGTAACACAAGAAAAAATTATGCAATATGCAGTTGAGTGAATAACGATTTTTTGAATGACGATTTACGATTTTTAGACTAAAAATAGCATTTTTAAATTCGTCACTCGCCGTTTGTTACTCGTCGTTCATAAATGTAATTAGTAAATATGTTTTTAATCAATCGTCTAAGGCAATACGGAATTTTTGTGGTATTTATCATCATTTGCCTCATTCTTTCCTTTATTTCACCCCAATTCTTGACAGTTTCAAATTGGACAATTATTATTACTCAAGCTTCTATCAACGCTTTATTGGCTTTTGGTGTAACTTTTGTGATAATTACGGGTGGAATAGACCTTTCATTGGGTTCGATGGTTGCAGTAACTGGGGTAACTGCCGCAATGTTGGCACATCCCGATACATATCCTGTAGCCCTTCCGATTTTTGCTGGCTTATTTTCTGGGCTTTTGATGGGTGTTTTCAATGGTTTTGTTATTACCAAAAGCAAAATAGTACCTTTTATAGTTACGCTCGGAACAATGACAATCGGGCGAGGTTTAGCTTTGATTTTGAGTAAAGGTCGCCCAGTTTCAAACCTTTCTAACTCGTTTAATTTTATTGGTGGGGGTGAAGTTTTTGGCATCCCATTTCCAATTATTGTATTGATTTTAATCTTTACCATTTGTTCATTCACCCTTAAAAAAACATTACTTGGGAGATATATTTATGCAGTTGGTGGCAACGAACAGGCAGCAAGAGCGTCAGGGATAAATGTCAGTCAAGTTAAAATGGCAGTTTATTCGATTTCTGGTTTATTGGCAGGTTTAGCAGGAATTCTATTGACATCAAGAATCACAACGGGGCAACCCAACGCAGGAGCTGGTTTTGAATTAGACGCTATCGCGGCGGCAGTTATTGGCGGCACTAGCACATCGGGTGGAACTGGCACCATGACAGGAACTTTAGTTGGGGTTTTGTTAATTGGAGTTATCAATAATGGGCTTGATTTACTCAATGTAACATCTTACTATCAGCAAGTTGTAATGGGAATAATCATTATTGGAGCAGTAGTTTTAGATAGTTGGAATCAGAAAAGTAATAGTTGAAATTAACGTTTTTTAATTGTAATCAGTTGGGTATATTTAATCAACAAATTTGTTTTTCATAAAAAACTTATAGTCAGTATTTTATTTTAGTGTGGACTGTAGACTATTGACCGTGGACAACTTAACTTATCCAATTTTTAATTTTTATACAAATTTCAATTGTCACCTGCTTTAGCAATTAAAAGTGGAAGATGTTTCAATTGTCACCTGCTTTAGAAATTAAAAGTTATAGATGTTTCAATTGTCACCTGCTTTAGCAATTAAAAGTGGAAGATGTGTCAATTGTCACCTGCTTTAGCAATTAAAAGTGGAAGATGTTTCAATTGCCACCTGCTTTAGCAATTAAAAGTTGTAGATGTTTCAATTGCCACCTGCTTTAGCAATAAAAAGTTGTAGATGTTTCAATTGCCACCTGCTTTAGCAATAAAAAGTTGTAGATGTTTCAATTGCCACCTGCTTTAGCTGGTGGATGGAAGAAATAAAAATTCATATAGGCTTTAGCCTAATTATGCAATGTTTATTTTGGCTAAAGCCAAAAATTTAACTTTTTATATTTATCCACCAGCCTAAGCAGGTGGTAAGATTTTACCAAAAATTAAAAAATGAAACAGCTTTATTTAATAGTAATCATCTCGATTTTCTTATTTTTCAGTTGCAGTAAGTCAAATAAAGCTGAAACCGGAAGCGATAAAAAAATCAAAGTTGGGGTAACAATGCTCAGTATGCAAAATGAGTTTATCGTCAATATTAGCGATGAAATGAGCAAAAAAGCCGAAGAGTTGGGCGTTGAGTTGATAAGTGTTGATGCCGAACATCAGCCGTTGAAGCAGATCGAACAAGTTGAAAGCTTTATTGCTCAAAAAGTAGATGTTATCATCATGAATCCTTGTGAATTTGAGGCAAGTTCGCCAGCAGTTGTTAAGGCTTTGTCGGCTAAAATTCCGATTATCAATGTAAATTCGGCTACAAGTACACAGCCAACGGCATTTGTAGGTTCAAATGATGTAGAATCGGGTAGAATGGCGATGAAATTTATTGCTGAAAAATTGGGTGGAAAAGGAAATATTGTAATGATTCATGGTTTGATGGGACAGGCAGCTCAGATTCAACGCGAACAAGGTGCAAAAGAGATTTTAAAAGAATATCCTAATCTAAAACTTATTTCTCACCAAACAGGCGAGTGGGACAGAGCAAAAAGTATGGATTTGATGCAAAACTGGATTCAATCTTACGGCACAAAAATCAATGCAGTTTTTGCTCAAAATGATGAAATGGGTTTAGGAGCGTTAAAAGCCCTTCAAGATGCTGGTCTAAAAGATAAAGTTATTGTCGTAAGCATTGATGCTATAGCTGACGCTTTGCAGGCAGTAAAAAAAGGCACACTTGATGCTACTGTTTTTCAGAATGCTAAGCAACAAGGTGCAGAAGCAATCGAAACTGCTGTAAAAATTGCCAAAGGGCAACCTTACGAAAAAGAATTAATGATACCTTTTCAGTTAGTAACGAAAGAGAATATTGGAAAGTTTTTGAAATAATGTTAAATAGGAGAAGTGATTTTAAGCTATAAATAGATAAAAGAAATGAAAAATACGAAGACTTTCAACCATGTAAGCTACCTGTGGGATGAGCAAAAAGCCGCTGAATTGGCGGGTGATGAAGTAGCCTTGTTTATATATCGTTCAAATATTCTCGGTGCTGATTTGAGATTAACTAATTACGGAGGTGGGAATACCTCCGTAAAAATTATAGATAAAGACCCACTTACGGGTGCTGGTACTGAGGTAATGTGGATAAAAGGTTCTGGAGGCGATATAGGTACGCTTACAAAATCGGGGTGTGCAGCACTTTACATGGAAAGACTCCTAAACCTCACCAAGGTATATCGTGGAATCGAGTTTGAAGATGAAATGGTTGAGCTATTTAATCATTGTATTTTTGATTTAGCTTCAAAAGCCCCATCAATAGATACGCCACTGCATGGGTTTTTACCCTTTAAACACATCGATCATCTTCACCCAGACGCTGCCATTGCTATTGCCGCCGCCAAAGATGGAAAGAAAATCACCGAAGAATTATTCAATGGTGAAATTGGTTGGGTTGGCTGGCAACGCCCAGGTTTTGATTTGGGTTTACAGCTACAAACTTGTTTGGAAGAAGCAGCTACTCGTGGTCTAAAATTACGTGGAATCATGCTTGGTTCTCACGGGCTTTTCACTTGGGGAGATACTGCCTACGAAAGTTATATTAATACACTCGAAGTGATTGAAAAATGTGCGGAATATTTAGAAAGTAATTATAAAAATGTTTTTGGTGGACAGAAAATAGAAAGCCTGCCGACCGATGCACGACAGTTGCAAGCCGCTAAAATTGCTCCAGTTTTAAGAGGTTTTTGTTCATCAGAACGAAAAATGATTGGGCATTTTACCGACGATGCACGAGTTTTAGAATTCATTAATTCAAATGATTTGGACAGACTTGCTCCACTTGGAACTTCTTGCCCTGACCATTTTTTACGTACAAAAATATCACCTTTGGTTCTTGAATTAGATCCAAATCAAGATTTAACAGATCTTTCGGTAATTAAAACTACGCTTACACCAGCATTTGAAGCTTATCGTGCGATGTACACCGAGTATTATAATACTTGCAAACATCCAAATTCGCCTGCTATGCGTGACCCAAATCCTGTCGTAATTTTATACCCAGGTGTAGGAATGTTTACTTTCTCAAAAGATAAAACAACGGCTCGTTTGGCATCAGAATATTACATCAATGCCGTAAATGTAATGAAAGGTGCAGAAGCTGTTTCTGAATATACCTCTTTGCCGCGTCAAGAAGCATTTAATATCGAATATTGGTTATTGGAAGAAGCAAAATTACAGCGTATGCCAAAACCAAAAGCACTTTCTGGACGTGTTGCCTTGATTACAGGTTCGGCTGGCGGAATTGGTAAAGCAATTGCCAAGAAATTTGCTGAAGAAGGTGCTTGTGTAATCATCAATGATATTAATGAGGAGCGTTTGGAAAGTGCGAAAGCTGATTTTATCAAAACCTTTGGACGAGATGCTGTTGCGGCTACTTTACTTAATGTTACCGATGCCGAAAGCACCGAAAAGGCATTTGATGCAACCTGCTTAGCCTTTGGCGGTGTTGATATTGTGATAAATAATGCTGGAATCAGTATCTCAAAATCAATTGCTGAACATAGCCTCGAAGAATGGGATAGATTATATGATATTTTGGTGAAAGGACAGTTCATTGTGTCGAAAGCGGGTATTGAAGTGATGAGAAAACAAGGTTTCGGCGGTGATATTGTAAATATTGTATCGAAAAATGCAGTAGTTGCGGGACCAAATAATGCAGGTTATGGCTCAGCAAAAGCAGCCCAAGCACACTTAACTCGGCTAATGGCTGCAGAGGTTGGAGTTGACAAGATTCGTGTAAATACTGTAAATCCAGACGCTGTAATTTCTGATTCGAATATTTGGGCAGGTGGTTGGGCCGACGGCCGTGCAAAAGCCTATGGCATTACTGTTGAAGAATTACCAGCATATTATGCCAAGCGTACATTGCTCAACGAAATTATATTACCAGTTGATATTGCCAATGCTTGTTTTGCCTTTGTCGGCGGACTTTTAAGTAAAACAACAGGCAACGCCCTCAATGTTGATGGTGGTGTAGCTATGGGTTTTTATAGATAAAATAATTAAGCCGAGTTGATTCTAAATCGCTCGGCTTTTTTAGTTTTTCAATTAAATTATAAATTTTATAATCTTAAGTGTAAACAATTACTTTCCGTATTTTTGATTGTATTCCAATCGGTTTTATTTAATCTTTTAAGGCATACGATGAGACAAATTTATAATACCTCCAAAGTCTATTTTTGAAGAGTATGAAGGAAAGCATAACCTACAATTACTACAAGATTAATTTCGAAAGCTTACCTATCAAGCTAAGTAAAAATAGGATTCAGCTGCTAATACTTTCGTCATTTATACTCAATATTAAGTTCGATATTTTCCTACAATACTCATCATTTTCGGTTTTATTGAAAGTTTTTTAGTGAATTCTTCTATTAGACTGTTCAAGTAAATCCTTTATAATTTGCCTTGTTTTATTATAAAAAAATAATTTTGATTATCCGCCACAATTTCACAAACTTTCCACTTTAGTACCTTCGAAACTTATTAAATCTTCAAATCGCCCATGAATGCCTTCTTTTCTCGTCTAAAAGCCAATAGCTTTGTGCGTGTTGTTTCCCTACATTTAGTGGTGCTCTTTCACTGGTATATACAGAAGAAGATAATTTTTTGAAAGTTCGCCTACAATTTTTAACTCGAAACGGTGAGCCAATAGGAGGGATTCTTAAACAAAATCAGCTTGTAGATGTAAAAGTAAGTATAAGCAGTACACTCGGTACACCCATTGAAAACGTTGTTGTGACTGATATGCTACCAGCAGCATTTGAGATTGAAAATCTACGTTTGAACGAAAATCGAACTATGACTTGGAAAAAAAATGCATCAACACCGCAACATTTCGATATTCGTGATGATGGAATCAACTTCTACATCACAGCCGACGCCACTGATTAAACTTTCTATTATTTGGTAAGAGTTGTATCTCGAGGTAAATTTATTCTTGGACCAGTTTCAGCTGACGCCATGTATAACGGTGATTACCGAAGCTATAGCGGTGGTGGAAATGTGGTAGTGGAGTAAATAAAAAGTCCTCAAAAATTTAAACTTTTGAGGACTTTTTGTAAATATTTGTATTATTTCCTTGCTCTAAACTCAATTCTCGTAGAGCCGTGGCATGGACGAGAGTTTGGCAACATACCAGGCTGTGCTTGAAGATGAGCCGGAAATGAAGTGATTTTGCCAGTAAAGGTTGTCGCTGTTGTTGAAATCGTTTCTACATTTTCGTTATACCATGATAAACCTTGTCCCGAGAGTAGAGTCCCATTCCATGAGGCAGTAAAAGTCTCACCTACACCATAATACTCTTTATTTAAAATTATATCTCGATTATTTTCGGGGCAGTCAATTGGAGCGTTATCGTGCTCGCACGTACTGGTATAACCTTGATATTCAAAATCTTCATAACCTTCTTTAAAAACTTTCACTACAAAATACGCATTGCCATTATTTGGTAGGTTATTTTTGGTTATAAGGGTATTACCATTAAAACTAAATTCAATTTTTGGATCAAGGTTTTGAACCGAAATCTTGTATTGACCTAAATCAGTATTTGGCGTAAAAGGCATGAATTTAAATTTCATACCACCCTCACGGCACTCATTATTAACCTTAATTTGGATTGGGTTGGCATTAATTTCTCCAGAGGAACTACAGCCCGCTAAATTGATATCAATAATTGTTCCAAATTCGCTATTAAAACCATTGATTAAATCAACATTTTTGGTCGCTCCGTAGTGGATTGATGAATTTTTAGTTACTCTATCTGACGAAGTAATACTTTGGGATGCCAGTACATCTGAATTAACTGCTACCAAATCAATTGAGGTTATAAGATCAGCAAGGCATGTAAAATTTATTTTCGTAAACCAAATGTCTCTGTTGTTCTGAGAACTAAAATGGTTTCCCACCACATCTCCATCCGTTGATTGAGTTGTACCGATACCGATAAAAGCTCCCTCGCCGGTTTCAACGATTCCATTTCCTTCATCATCTGATGAGCCACCGAGTGTTTTTGACCAAATAAAATCAAAATTATTGCTCACTTTCATGAACAGCACATCGTATTTTCCATTATTATTTGAAGGGATTCGATTGCGGTCACGAATATCCCCATTATTTGACCTTGTAGAACCTGCAATCGCAAAATTGCCATCACGAGTCGCTATTAATTCATTGATAATATCATGACCCGCTCCCCCAAACATTTTTTTGTTTTGTATATCTCCATTTGAATTGAGTTTCATCAACCAAATATTTTCTTCAAAATTATTGGGAAAAATATCTGACGAGACAAATTGGAAATCATAATCCGAAGAGTTAGAGGTCAGGCCAATAATAATATCTCCGTTAGGTTGTGCCAATACTTTACGAGCTTCATCTCTTTGATTTCCGCCAAAGGTCTTTTTCCAAACAACATTCATAGACCCATCAATTTTTATAGCTACAATATCTTTACCACCTTTATTTGGACCAAAATCATTATCATTTGATGTGGAGGAACCAACAATAATAAAGCCACTGTCTGAGGTCTTTTTCATATCAAAACCCGCTTCGTCACCACTCCCGCCAATACATTTTTTTGAGAGTAAAGTCCCGTTTTGGTCTAATTTAGCAAGCCATAGATCTTGATTAAACCCAAATGTATTTTTTTCAGAATTGGCTATGTCACCATTAGAAGAACCCGTATAGGAGAGTAACATCATATTGCCATCATTGGTGGGTAAAATTTTTATCGGAATATCTTCACCATCACCACCGAAGGTCTTGAACCAAATCATATTACCATCTTCATTAAGTTTAGCTACCAAAATATCAACGTTTCCTTTGTTTTGTATTGGAGAAATCTTGAGCGAATTGGAATTATTGAATCTGAGATTTGAATAGTTATTAATTCGGGCTATCAAAATGTAGCTCCTATCAGGATTTTGAATTACATCTTGAGCCTTAAAACCAGTCCAGGCATTATCACCAGATACAGTTGTTTCCCAAATAATGTCACCCAAGTAGCCCATTTTTGAAACCCATACAGCCTCAAGACCGCTTAAGCTTTTTTTTCCCATAGCAATATAATTTCCATCTTGGGTAGGAATTATTTTTGTGCCTTCATCTCCATAGTAATCGTTCCAACCATAGCATTTCTGCCATTCAAGGTTAGTCGGGAAACCTTGTCCAACTACTTGCAGACTACAAATCGACAGAAAGATAGATAATATAAACTTGGGGCTGACTTTTTTCCTAAACATATTAAATCAAATAATTTTATGATTGAAAATAACAAGCATTTATAAATAGCGAATTGTCTACATGAAATAAAATAACAAAATCAGTGCCAAAAGTAGAACTTACCGATTCTTGATTGATGAATCGATCGAAAAGTGCCGTTTGATTGTAAAATAATAAAGAGCTTAAAATTGTGCAAACAATTTTAAGCTCTTTATTATTTAAACTATATATATGACGCCTAAAGATGAGGCTAAAAGTAATTATTGAGAGATAAGCTCTTTTATATCTCTTATGATTTTGTCAGCTAGATTCGAAGCAGTTGTTTCTAATTCTGATTCAGCATAAATTCTGATGATAGGTTCAGTATTTGATTTACGCAAATGAACCCATTCTTTTTCAAAGTTAATCTTTACACCGTCTTCTATATTGATTGGATAGCGTTCGTATTTCGCTTTTATTTCTTCCAAGATGCTGTCAACATCTAAATCTGTTGTAAGTTCGACTTTCTTTTTTGAAATATAATAGTTTGGGTAGGTGTTTCGCAATAATCCAATAGGTTTATTAACTTTAGCCAAATGGCTCAAAAAGAGAGCAATACCTACCAATGCATCACGACCGTAATGAAACTCAGGATATATAATGCCTCCGTTGCCTTCACCACCAATGATTGCACCAACCTCTTTCATTTTGGTCACAACGTTTACTTCGCCAACTGCGGCTGAATGATAAGTTCCGCCTGCTTTTATGGTTACATCTTTCAATGCTAAGGTCGAAGAAAGGTTTGAAACAGTTATCAAACCTTCTTTATTTGGAGCATTTTGCAAAATATAGTCTGCAACGGCCACGAGCGTATATTCTTCGCCAAACGGTTCTCCATCTTCGTTGATAAATGCTAATCTATCTACATCAGGGTCAACAACAATTCCTAAATCATAGCTTCCTTTGCGAAGTTCACTCGAAATTTCTCTTAAATTTTCTGGCAATGGCTCAGGATTATGAGCAAAAATACCAGTTGGTTCACAATTTATCTTCTTGATTTCGCTTACACCCAAAGCTTCTAATAACATCGGCACAGCTATACCGCCTGAAGAGTTTATGGCATCAACACAAATCTTGAAATTCGCTTTTGCAATGGCATCTTTATCAACCAATGGTAAATCTAAAATCATTTCTATGTGTTTTAGTAAATAAGAATCGTTGATTTCAACTTTCCCTAAACTTTTCACATCAGCATATTCTGCACTTTCGTTATTGGCGATCACCAATAATGCTTCTCCATCTGCTCCCGAAATAAACTCACCTTTTTCGTTGAGTAATTTGAGGGCATTCCATTGAATTGGATTATGACTAGCGGTAAGAATGATTCCACCTAAGGCATTTTCAAGAGGAACCGCAATTTCTACAGTAGGAGTAGTAGATAGGCCTAAATCAATTACATGAAATCCCATTCCTACGAGTGTGGCAGATACCAAATCGGAAACCATTTTGCCTGATAAACGGGCGTCTCTTCCAATTACAACACGAAGTGGTTTTTCTGAATTTTTATTTTTAAGCCATGAACCGTAAGCAGCAGTAAATTTGACAACATCCAAAGGGGTTAAGGAATCGCCACTTTTTCCGCCAATAGTTCCTCGAATGCCCGAAATTGATTTTATTAGAGTCAATATAAATAAAGGTTTTAGTTAAATTTTAATCTTGCAAAGATACGAAAAACATATTAATGTTTGAAATTAATTTGTAGTAAGTAGTGAGATAGATATAATTGACAATTGTAAAAGTGTTTAAGTAATTGATTAAGTAAACTACCCAAGAGTGGATTTTCAATTAATGACTATACACTCATTACTGATATGCAAGAGCCAATATAAAGAATTTGAGACGGTTCGATACAACGATAAAAGTTTGATTATCAAACATTTAATTTTTGTCTAAGTACTTAGTTTTAATGCCAAATTGAATGTTGTAATAATATAATTTAAATGTTATTATCCGAAAATTGTAGATGAATGTTTATTTTATATATTAATTTTACGTTTTAGCGAATACAGATAAAATTAAAGAATTATGGGCTTATTTAAGGGCTATTTTCAAATCATTGTGGTATTGGTAACAATAATATTAACCATTTTTTTGTGGGAAAAATTTAAAAACTTTAGCCCATTTGCTATCAAAGATATTCAGACATCCCATAATTTGGTATTGAAAGAAATGACTGTGCTAGGTAAACTCGAATTATCAAATTTTTCTTTCAGAGATGTAGTGGAACAAGAATTAGTACGAGATTATCTGCCGAACCCAAAGGCAATTTTGATCGTACAAGGCGAGGCTATTGGCTGTTTAGATTTAACTAAAATAAAACCTGATGATGTTGCTACTAAAGATGATACATTGATTGTGCATCTACCTGAGCCTGAGCTTTGTAGCTACCGAATCGATCATAGTAAATCGAGGATTTATGATACAGAATATGCTTTTATGAACGAGCAAGCGTTGATAAATGAAGCATACACAAGTGCTGAAGCAAAAATTAAGCAATCGGCACTTGATATGGGGATTCTGGAACAAACCAAGAAAAATGCCGAGTTGGTATTGAAGCCTTTACTCGAAAGTATATCAGGTAAAAAGGTAGTACTTCTGTTTGAAATGAAAGCCACTTTAGAACGGATCAAGTAATGGTTCCTGGTGAACTGGTTATTGGTAAACTGATAGTTTTCTTTCCAAGTAATCAATTCACCAATAATAAATTCTCTTTTAACAATTAACTAATTTGCCAGTAACCAAATCTAAATTTTCTCTCCAAAAGCCAAGTCTCCTGCATCGCCTAGACCTGGAACAATATATGATTTTGAGTTCATTTCATCATCAATATCACCCACCCAAAGGTGGCATTGCGGTAAGTGTGTCTGTATGAATCTCACTCCATATTGACTCGCAATGGCCGAAACAATATGAGTTTTAGCTGGAACTCCATATCTTAGCATTGCATGATAGGCTTTTTCAATAGATTTGCCGGTAGCCAACATTGGGTCGCTAATAATTATCACTTTACCGTTAATGTCTGGACTCGTAATATAGTCCATTTCTATTTCAAACGCTTCTTTTTCATCATGTTTACCTCTGTAAGCCCCAATAAAAGCATTTTCTGCCTTATCGAAGTAATTCAGTAGCCCTTGATGCAATGGTAAACCCGCCCGTAGAATCGTTAGCAAAACTACATCTTGAGAAAGATGATATGTTTTCTTGATACCGAGTTGAGTAGAAACTTCTTGCTTCTGAAAATTTAATGTCTTTGAGATTTCGTAAGCAAAAACTTCACCCAGACGCTCTAAGTTTCGACGGAATCGCATCGAATCTTTTTGTATTTGTTCGTCTCTCAACTCTGAAAGAAAGTGATTGGCTAAGGAGTTATTTTCGGTTAAAGTTAACATGATAAATGGAGAATTTATAATTGAAAATGACGAAATGAAATTTCATAAATGTTAAGATATAGTCTAAATTGTAGAAAATCAAAACAAATACTGTCTTTGACTTGTGTTCCAGCGAAGACCAAACGAAAAGATTGTATTTTTCTTTTCATCTACATTTCCAAAAAGATTAGTATTTCTGTTTTCTACTTTCAAATCAGCAAATAGATTGTGAACCAGCATATACGACACGCCCATTTGATAATTTTTAGTAAAAACCTTTTGTCCTTGTCCTATTTCGTTGCCATAATTAGCTGGGCGTGCAAAGTTATAATTTCGCAAAATATCACCGCCCCAATTGACAATATTTGAGTCTTTGCCTTGTTGGGCAATCATTGCTGTAAAGTTCAGAAATAAACGACCCGTTGGCTGGTAACGCCCTATCAACAAAAGTTCTTTGAAGTTTGCTCCAAGCGGATGAGCTAATGGCAAATTATAGTTTACATAATTGCTATAGGTAGAATTATGGCTATACATATACGGTCGAACAATGTTATATTCTGCCTGAAAATCTAGGTTTTTTATATTAAAAAAGTCAATATATCGTGTGCCGATTTGTGCGGCGTATTTTTTTGCCCACCAGCCATCTTTGTTAAAATACTTGAGATTAAATTCATCAAGCACAAATTGCCCATATATCGAGAGATGGCGTTTGAAATTATATTTAAAATTCACCCCAGCAATTGAATTATCGACACTACCTAGATGCCCTTCTACAAATCGAAGAAGAATAACAGGATTGAGGTAATTGATATCAAAACCTACTTGACGTTTTCCAAAAACAATACTTTCAAAGAGACCAATATTTAGATTTCGACTAACATTAATGCTTAAATGATGCAATGAAAAGTATTTTGGTGGAAGTTGCTCGGTACCATCAACCGCCACCTGAATTTGTTTGTTTATCAGCTGGGCAAATAAGTTCATGTATTGAAAACGCCCGATATTTGTCAGCACTTTTAGATGCAAATTTGGAGCAGAAAAATCAGACAAAATCATTGAACGAATACCCGAACCAATGAAATTTTTGTCATGTCCAAACTGTATTTGTACACTTTTCAGGGCTTGAAATGTAATGTAACCTCTTGCCGAAAAGAAATCAGCTAAATACCTGCTCGAATCAGCATCTGGGATTTTTGTAAAACCCTCATAGGGATTGGCTTTATACTGACGCCCATACTCTCTCACGTATTCAGGATAAAGCACCTGATTTTCAGTAAACATCGAGTAGAAACCCATTTTTTTATTTAGTGTGCCACGTATTTCAATTCCACGCGTATTAATATAAGGCGTTTCTTTCGTTTGATTATCGTTGGCAAATGAAAACTGGAATATCGGACTTACATGAATATCTAAGTCTTTGTTTTGAATACTATAAAAATCAGGTTTTTTTATGAAAAGGTGCTTCCATATTGCTTTTTTAGAATCACTTTGAGGAAGTTTGGCATCATCGAGCCACTCCCAGCTGTCGTTTTGTAGATATGCTAAATTGAAACGGTCGGTTTTTGTAAGTTTGACTTTTTCTTCGGTTTCTAAATCGATAGATAGTTTTACCAAATCCTTTCTTCTTACTGGTTTTATGTTGGAATGAAGATTTAATAAACTGCCACTTTTTATTTCGTATCTTTCGATTAAGTTTGAATAATCTTCGTTGAGTGGTGCAAAATTACTTTGAGCAAAACCGCTCAGTTGCCCTAAAAATAGAAGCAAAACCAATAGACTGAATTCACAGAATCGGAGTGGGATATTTAGATAGCCGGCCGAAATATTAATGTATTTTATCAAACACAATCTCATTAAAATATGTTTTTTTTAATAGAAGCAGACTTTTTCTGTTTCTTCAAAGTGTAAAGTTATACTAAAATACAGATAATTTCGCATTATATGTAAATCATCAGTTAGATTTGTACATTAAATAGCGATTGGCTTTGACCAATGGCTTCAAGCTTCAATATATATGAAATCATTTACCATTCCAGAAATTTACAAAAGTAATATCATCGGTAAAATCAAAGAGGCTCGCCGAACAAAAGATAAACTAAAGAAAGATTTTACACCAACTGTGCTTGATTTTGGTTCGGTTAAAATTCTAATTGCTCGACATTTTGGCTTTTGTTATGGCGTAGAAAATGCCGTCGAGATTGCCTATAAAACTATTGCGGAAAATCAGGATAAACGAATCTTTTTCTTAAGCGAAATGATTCACAATCCTGATGTAAATGCCGATTTGCTCTCGCAAGGAGTACAGTTTTTGATGGATACAAAGGGTAATCAGCTTATTGATTGGAAAGAACTAAAACCCGATGATGCAGTGGTTGTACCAGCATTTGGAACGACCATTGAAATTCAGCAGCAACTAGCCTCACTTGGCATCGACCCTTATAAATATGATACAACTTGCCCATTTGTTGAGAAAGTTTGGAATCGTGCGGGGCAAATCGGTGAGCGTGGATATAGCGTTGTATTACACGGTAAGCCCTCTCATGAAGAGACCCGTGCCACGTTTTCTCACAGTAAACAAAATGCCCCAACCATAGTCGTAAATGATATAAAAGAAGCCGAGCTTTTGGCAAAATACATTACTCGTGAGCTATCGAAAGAACAATTTTATATAGATTTTGCTGGACAGTATACGGAAGGGTTTGACCCTGAACAAGATTTAGAGCGAATCGGAGTGGTGAACCAAACCACAATGTTGGCTTCTGATACACAAGGCATTGCCGATTATCTGAAAAAGATAATAGTGGAGCATCATAAGGCTCAACCTGCTGAAGTTGAGCGTTATTTTGCCAACAATCGTGATACACTTTGCTATGCAACAAACGATAACCAAGAAGCAACTTACGCTTTGCTACAAAATGAGGCCGATTTGGCAGTAGTTGTAGGAGGGTACAACAGCTCAAATACCTCGCATTTGGTTGAGCTCTGCGAAGAAAAGCTAACAACGTTTTTTATCCAATCGCATGAGAGTATTTTAGATAAAAATCTGATAAAAAGTTATGATTTGCATAAAAAACAAGAAATAATTAACTATTTCTTGGCAGAGAAAGAAAAACCTAATATAATGCTCACTTGTGGAGCATCTTGTCCTGATGCAGTTATGGAAGCAGTTTTGTTGAAAATTTTATCATTTTTTAACACAACAAAAGAAATAGATGAACTCATTTTGGCGTTGTAAAAATATAGCCAATAAAGATTATACGTAAGAAAATGATATATTAATAAATATCTTAAATAATCTTAGGATTATACAAAAATTTATTTATATATTTACATAATATTTTTCACATAAGCCATCAGTTCATTATAAAAAATAGATGTTCTATGAAGATGATTGAATATGTAAAACTGATTTTAGTAAAAGTCAGTTTTGAGAAAGAATTGTTTGAAAAAGAATTAAAAAAAGGCCTTAAACTATTATCATTCAAGGAAATTCGAGAACTAAAGAAATGGTGCTACGAGCGTTTCGGAAATATTTACCGAGGAATTCTTAATCGTACATTTCGTAAAACTCAAGTTACAGTTAGTACTTAAATAATGAAGGCCTTCGACCTAAATCGAAGGGAGTTTGTTTATTTAGCGATTGCCTAAAAAAAATAAAGCAGAGTGAAAATCTCCCTGCTAATTCTTTAAATTACTAACCTAAACAAAACTATATGAAATTTTCAAAAATAATATACTAAATACTGGAACAAGAAACATTAGATTCGTTATTAAAGACGGTTTGAAGCCGATATAAAATACTAATTATCAAACGTTTATATCATTTCAATTTGTCTGTGAATTACGCCTAAACCTAATAGTTTTTAAAAACTATTAAAATCAATCATTTTTACCTTTATATCTTATAAATCGTACTAAAAATTAAGCTGCAATTAAGAAATTCTCCTTGGATATATTATCCGAAATTTTATCAAAATCATCACTTTCAAAGGCATCATCGTAAGAATCTTCCTCGGTGTCTTCATATAATCGCTCCTCGTTGAGTCCGTTCGTGGTTCTAATGGTGTATTTCCAATTAGTTTGGTTTAATATGAATTTACTCTTAAACATTAATTTTTATTTATTTTGTTTTTTTTTATTATACAAATGTCGTATTGTATTATGAACTAAAAATTGTGTCATTGTTAATAAATCGTAAATAAAGGTTTGACTTTTGGGCTTAGTAAACTTTACCTTTTCTTAATATTCTGATAAAATTTTCCTAACATCTGCAACCTAAATTTGTTAATTAATAAATATTTAGATGCAATCATCTCTTCCATCTCATCAAAATCATTTTCAAAATTTGCTAGCTTTAGCAGTTTTTATGATGATTATCTGCTACTATGCCTTCAACGGTATTCCAAAAAGTGAGAATCTTTTGATACAAGATTTGCCTGAAGAAAACAAAACTGTAGTTTTGGAATCCAAAATTAGTAGGCTGCGTGCTGCCGTACTAATGGATGCTGATGTTGTTGAAATAAACGGAAGTTTATACGCTACGGAAAATGCTTTGGAAGATATGATTGGTGCAAAAAAAACTAAAGTAGCTATTTTGAAGATTCACGAAAAACTAATAGCGGGAGATAGAAAAACCGCATTAAAGTTGATTAATCAATTGCCAACTTTACTGTTTTTGAAGTAGAAAAATCTCCTCAATTTTGCCTCATAGTTTGTTCAATAGCATTGAAAATTAAATTATTTATAGACTAAAAGATTTTGGCTCTTCAAACAAATTCGACTTTAGAAAAAGCTGCTTTAAAAGTGTTATTTAGCCGTGTAATCGTCGATTATTTTTCATTCAAAAGTTTCAAATCTATACAATATTTCATTTTACGGTGTAAGCTAGGAAAAATGTGTTAGTTTGTCAAGATTACGATTTTCTTTATGACATGATGTTTTAGGTAGCCCTTTTTATTCGCCTCTAACTATCCAACCATGCTTTAAAATCGTTTACACGCTCTCGACTTACTACGTTGTCATCGCCTTGTAATAACTTTATCGTTGTCGAAAGTCTGCTGTTAAAATAGGTATTTACTTTTTCAATGGCTTTAATATGAAGAATTATTTTTCGGTTGATTCGAAAAAAGTCATTGGGCGAAACTGCTTCTTCAAGTTGGTCGAGCGTATAATCAATTGCGTAGCGGCTACCTTTATTTGTTACCAAAAACGACAAACTTTCTTGGGTTTCGAAATGGTGAATTTCGTTGGTTTGAATAATGTTGATACTTTGGCCGAGTTTTACTAGAAACCGAGTTTTATATTGCTTATTAAGTTGTTTATATGCAGTTGTGATATTTTCGATTATTCGTTGATCGGTAAGTTGTTGTTGTTTTTTGAATTTTTCCAGTGCAAACTTTAAATCATTTTGTGAAATTGGTTTTAATAGTTAATCAATGCCATTTTGCTTAAAGGCTTGAATGGCGTAATTGTCATAAGCAGTAGTAAAAATAATAGGAATATCTATTTTGGTTTTAGGAAAAATATCGAAGCTGTTGCCATCTGCGAGGCGGATATCTAGAAAAAGTAAATCAGCTTGTAGTCCTTCATTGAATGCTTTAGAAGTTGCTTTTACCGAATCAAAGTAATTAATTACCTTAATGTCTTTGTCTATACGATGCAGTAACAAACTCAAGTGCTCGGCGGATAATTTTTCGTCTTCTACAATTACTGCGTTCATTTTTTTTTGATTAATGGCAAAATTACTGTAAATTTTTTTTCGGTATGGATTATTTCTATTTGATCATCAATAAAAAACTGATATCGAAGTTTCATGTTTTTTAAACCAGTCCGAGAACTTTCCGATTTGTCACTTCTTGGTTGTGTAGGATTGCTAACAATTAAACGATTATTTTCTGTGAAAATCGATACTTTCAAGGGATTGGCATTTGAGGTTTCGTTGTGCTGAATCGTATTTTCTGCCAACATTTGTAGGCACATGGGGGGCAAATAGCTATTTTCACTTTCATCAATTCGAATATCAAAGGTAATATTTTCTCCGAAACGTATTTTTAACAAATAAATATAATGGGCTAAAAAGTCCAATTCTTCTTGCAAGCTTACCAATTCAGCATTCTTGTTATCTAATACATAGCGATATACTTTTGATAATTCATTGATAAAATCGACAGCTTTGTCTTGATTTTGATAAACCAACGAGCTCAAAACACTTAGATTATTAAATAAAAAGTGCGGATTAAGTTGATTTTTGAGGTTTTGTAATTGAGCATTGGCACTTTCGGCTTTGTACTTTTCAACCTCTATTAAACTCTGTTTCCATGCTTTAAAAAACTGATAGCCAATATCAATTGCTAAGACTGCAATGGTAACAAAAGTGGCAGGAATAAGCACTTGACGCATTTTTGGATTCATTAAATCATATTTTCCTGATTTCAAAAAATGAATGACAAACATCAAGAGATATAACAAAAATAGGCTGTAAATCAATAATGATAATAACTGAGCAATGACTCGTTTTTTAGGCAAAGTTGCCCAAGAATATTTTTGACCTAACCAAGTATCAATCCTCAGATTTCCTTCTAAAATGATAACTGTGGCAATGATTATTGTTATAAAAACATCATCAAAAAAAGGCTCACTTTTAAAAAATAGAGGTTTAAATAGGCTTGAAATGACCAAGCCTATACCGAACATATACAAAAATCTATTCTTTCTATCCACCATTTTTGAAATTTGGGTATTAAAATTATTCAATTTTCTTTCTCAATAAAACCAAATTGTCGAGTTTGAGATTTGACGACCAAATAAAATTAGCGTCTTTTGAGGAGTTATCAAAAACATCAGCAAAGTTGGTATAAGATGATTTGTTTTCGACTCCAACAGTGCTGTTTGAAAAAGTAGTTGCCGCAGGCCAGTTTGAATCGTCATAGGAGGTATTGAACCAATTGGTTGGTGCTGCCCAATGAATACCATAACTGTTAGAAGCTCCAACTGATGTGTTACAGCTCGAAGATAAACGATTATTTCCACTTTCAGAAAGGCAAGCTAAATCTGAAATAGGAGAAATATAATAAGTTTGAGCTTTCCAAGTGTTATCGGTGATTCCAACGATACTTCCTGAAGCATTTTTGATGAGCATTACAAAACCACCATCGCCAATATAGTTGGTCGAACTACCTTGTTTTTCTGTTCCCAATCCAAGGTTTTCTTCCCAATCCAAGCATTTAACAGCTACCGTAAAAGGTTTTTTGGCTTTAAAACGGACAATACAAGAGTTAAAATCTGTGTATGGAACAGGGTCTTTGCCAACGGGAATGCCATTGATGTACATTTCAAAATAATTATCTCCGAAAATATAGGCGGTAAAAACCTCTCCATCAGCATCCACAGTTACAATATTACTGCTCAAAAGTGCCGCCGTGGCAGCAGTACTATTGGCATAAGTATGCCCCGAAACGTAAGAATTGTATAAATCAGAAGCAAATGGAAAGGCTGTATTTGTAAAATTGACATCGGCTGGCAATGCCCACGTTTTGTTATCGGTTGAAGTAATTGTTCCCATAGCCGCTACTCGAACCCCAGAAGGAAATAAATTGGCAGTTGTTGTAGTTCCTGCCCCTTGGGTTACAGAACCAGTGCCTGTATATGGGTTATTCGTAATTGTTACGGTATCCGTACAAGCAATCAATGCCGTTACAAATGATAGCGTAATAAACTTTGATACCTGAGATTTGTGCATATTTTTTAATTTTTTCAAATGAAATTCTTAAAACTGTATTTTATATACCACATTCGGAAATAAACCAAGCTGATAACTCGTTTGAATTGATTTACTTCCACCATTATATGATTGAGAAAATATATTTTTATGATTCGTCACGTTTTGAATATCCAAAGAGACAGTTTGTGATAATTTTCGTTTAGCACTGTTTATTGTATAGCCAGCCTTTAAATCCATTCTGAAATAATTGTCGTAAAAGGCGGCATAAGCATTGCTTGTTAGCACTTCACGCCCCACCAAATTGGAAGCTGTTAAGTCAACTGGAGTGTAAGCTCTTCCACCAGCATTGGTGTATTTGAAATCTAAACTAAATTTGTTTCTATTCCCAATAGCCCATTCTTTTCCGGCCAAAAGATTTAAAACATATTTGCCATTGAATGCGGTATTATGTTCAACTCCGTCGCTACCTTTGTATTTTTAATCGTATAAAGAAGAGGTAAACAAGGTATAAAATCCTTTACTGAAAAACTTTTCGATGGTGAGTTCTATTCCATAATTACGTCCAGTGCCAGCATTGGATAAATTGTCTTCCAAATCTGTCCTGAAACTTGCTCCGGTATTCAGCATCGAATAGGTGCTTGAAAAAGTATTTACTGGCACATCATAAAGATACTGATAATACGCTTCTGCTTTCAAACGCCAATCTTTAAAAGGTTGTAAATCGTAGCCCAACACAAAATGATGGCTTTTGGTAAAATCTAAATTTTTGTTAATATAAGAATAAGTGGCATCGGTTTTTTGGCTTTGCAGAAAATAAACATTGATGGGCTGCATTTGGGCATGAAGTCCATAACCAAAACTAAAAGTACTATTAGGTGACAAGTTATATTTTGAGCCTAAACGAGGTTCGAGAGCAGTAGATTTATTCAAGAAAAAATGCTGAGAATGTAGCCCTGCATTCAAGGTCAATTTATCGCTGAAACTATATTTGGCGTGGGCATAAACTTGGGCTAAGTTGGTATAGCTGTCGTAATCCCAGATTTGTTTCCAGTCGGCGTTGATATTTTGTTTGGTTCGATAAAAAAGATTCAAGCCTATCAGCTCATCTTGCACACCGATTTTAACAAATAATTTTGAAATGATTTTTGCATTGTAACTTGTCGAAAAATTATAGCCTGTTTTGGCTACATTGTTTTCTTCTTTTGAATAATATTCGTTGGTAGCACGGTCGCTGCCATAATTTATTTGGTCGGTACTCGAATAATTCAGCCCAACCGTTGAACTTAAATATGCGTTTTTATTCAGTTGTTTGAAATGATTTACGCCAACGATGCTGATATTACTACTTAAATCATTACCGTCTTTTCCCCCGTATAAAGAGCCAGTATTTCCACCAGCAATACTAATGCTACTCGAAGCCAAAATACCAAACATCGAAAATTTTCCCAATTTTGTATTCCCGCTGTTCAATTTGAATGATAAATCTGAATAGCTCGGTGTAGCATTTGTGCCAATATCAACCCCAACTGCTTGAGCTACACTTGCCAAAGCATATCGATAACCAACTAAGTATGATGAACCTTTTGCTTTATTTATTGGGCCTTCGGTGGTTGCTTCTAATCCTGTGATTACCCCTGCTTGAACCGTGGTTTCTCTTTTTTGTGAATTTCCATTTCTAAAACCCAAATCGAAAACTCCCGAAATCGCATTGCCGTATTCGGAAGGCCAAGCCGAGGTAAAGAAATCTGAACTTTTTAAAAGATTCGTATTTAAAGCACTCACGGCACCGCCCGTAGTTCCTACCGATGCAAAATGATTAGGATTGGTCACATTCATGCCATCAATTCGCCATAAAACTCCTACGGGCGAATTGCCTCTGATTACGATGTCATTTCTACTATCATCGGGGGCACTCACGCCCGCAAAATTGGCCGCCAAACGAGCAGGGTCGCTTCTGCCACCTGCATAACGATTTACCTCTTCCATCGAAAAAGTTCTGGCACTGATACTTGCCAATTTGTTAACGGTATTGGCCTTATTGGAGGCTTTTACAACAACTTCGTTGAGTAACCTCAAATCTTCTTCCATTGTTAAGTCCAATATTACTTCCTTTCCAGAAGTAACGACTATATTGGGAATGAGTACATCTTTGTACCCAACAAAAGAGATTTTGATTTCGTAGCGATTTGGAGTTAGGCCAGTAAGTATATAATGCCCGCTCGCATCGGTTTGTGTTCCTTTAATAGTAGCATTATTTACGATTTGAACTGAAGCACCAATGATAGGACTTTGAGAAAACTTATCAAGGATATTTCCTCTAATATTTTGTTTGTTGTTTTGGGCAAAAGATAAATTTGCAAATAGCAGTGAAAAGATTAAATGTAGGTATTTCATTCGACAATATATTAGTTCGGTGATAAAACTAATATTTTTATTTAATTTCAAAAAACACCAAACCTTTGAGTTGTAGAAATACTTAGTTGAGTTGTATAAACAATGGGTTATAATTTAAAAAGTGGTGTTATTCGGAAAGCAAAATATAAGCAAAACCCGACTTAATGGGCATAATTTTAGTGCTTTTGGTGATAAGATATTTGGTCGAACACTTTATAATCCTTAAAGGATTATAATATGATTATAATGAACCCTTTCTGGGTGTTGATAAACAAACTACTGAAGTTAAGTCCAAATTAATGCTTAGTTGTTTTATATTTTTTTATTTATCATTCCCATTCTTGGAATCTGATACCAAGTTGCCTATCTGCGATTGCAAATTCTTTTGCACCCCAAGGTCTTACTGTAACTTTATTAAGATTTGGGTGAAGTAGATGAGGATGAGATGATGCTATTGTTTCATATACTTCTTCAATATTATTTGTCACAAGTCTTAATTCCGGATTATGCTCTTTAGCTAATTGGTCATCTTGAAAAAGCATAACGCTTATCCCATCTTTTTTTAGTACGCAATAAGGTTGTGAAGTATTCAAGTCTTTATGTTCAATTGAAAATTGTAGGCAATCCACAAATAATTTCAAACCGTCCGAAAGATTTGTATAAAATACACTGAGAACTAATTTTGTAAAAGTCATATTCTTTTATTTGAGGTGACATTAACAATAATCAGATTTATCTATTTTAGAACAATATCGCCCTGCAATGACCGCCAAGGAATAGGTATTACTGCAAATGTGGAATTTATTGCATGTCTAGACCGAAAATGTATTTCAATAAAAAATAAAAGTTCAAGCACAAAAACAACTGTCCATTGGTAATTCGTCCACCGAAACCGCTGCTGTTCGTGAGTTACAGCCAATAATAACAAGGTATAGACAAACTTGCAGCATCACAGATGTTGAGCAGTCTTAGTTCCTTTTAATTTTACCGTCCTCTATCAATATTCTTTTCTCTTGCTTTAAAACTTCTAGTGTTGCATTAGGGTCATTCGCAGTACCAATTTCATTTATATACACAAGGTAAGTGTATGCATTGTTTTTGAAAGTTATTGATTGATTACCGCCACTTCCCTCAAATTCTCTAACCCCATTTTCTATTATTACGTCTGGTTCACTTTTTGGATTTTTGATTTTCCAAGCTGCATACCTATAAATACCTTCAACCTTTTCGTCAATTCTTATTTTGTAGTTCTTTGTAAAAATCAAATAAGTCGGCTTTTGAAAGTCTTGAAGAGATGTTGGTAATTGATTTTTGTCAGCCTGAATTGCATTAGCCAGTAATTGTTTTTCTTTAGTCGATTGATAGTTAACAGAAATAATTTTTCCGTCATCGCCAATCCAAATATTTCCATCGTCAAACATAATTCCACGCCAGCCAACCCTAGACCAATCGTTTATCTTTGACTTTATGACTTTATCCAAAAACTCTTTGTCAAAGATGTCGTCAAAGCGTTTGATAAAATCATTTTTATCTGGCACATCTTTTAATGGGTATTCTTTCTTTAAAGGATAATATATGAAGTCTGCAATTTTTGTCTTGTTTTTTGTCTTAAAGGTATTAATTAGTTTTTGGATGGATTGAATTTGATCTTTCTTTAGTTCACTTTCCTGTCCTAGTGCAATTGTCGATGTTGCGATAATAACTGTTAAAAAAATAAAAATTGACTTCATAATTATTCTTGTAAAATATTAAAAATTTCAAATGTTTTTTAGGATTACTGTTCATTTGTATTCGAATGACCAGATTTAGTACCTACTTTTACCTCAATTTTGGAAACAATTTATTAGGCAAAGATTAATTGTAATTATCGTCCTTCAATTTTTTCTTATAAAACTACATTTTTTATTATTTTTTCAGCAAGCTCATTTCCCCAATTCATAATTTTCCCCAATTCAAATTTTTTTTATTTTTTCTTTTAACAAAAGCTGCATGAAGAATTCCTTTTAAATGTATACAAATTTTCAAACTATTTTCATCATTCGCAAGTTCTCTGTGTCAAAATTTTGAAAGTTCTGCTTTGTAAATGCTTTTTTAAAAACATCGTCTGCCATAATTGTTGAAATTGTTTCAAAGTCCTCTCAATGTTTGGTGAAATAAAGCTATTTGTCCAAACGAGTTTTTAATTCATTTTTTGTCTGCTTGAAATCTGGCCTTTAAAGTTAAATAAAAGTTAGTTTCTAGAAAAAAACACGCTATTTTGGTTTTTAAGTATTATGTAATGTTCCGCTTTATTTTTTATACGTTAATTTTCGTAATCGTCAAAAGTAAAATCTTAAATTCCGATGTAATAAACAGATTTTAAATTGCAGATCCATTCTACTTTTTATCCCTTTTTACGAATTAACCGTTCAATCAAGACCTTTTGTACGAGACCAAGATGGAATTAGACCGTCAAACTCAAACATCTAAAAATTACCTTAAAACTATAAATTCATTTACTTCATTCAAATCATAAAATTTTGCGGATGAATGTCTTTAGGTAAATAATCATTTAATAAATTCAATTTATCACTTACTGGTTTTTTTTGCTCGTTTTTTATTTTTTGGTCAGGCAGCGTTTCGCTAGGCTACGTCCAATTTAATGCTTTGTTCTTAATCATGGTGTTCTTAGATTAGCCCAATTTGCAGAGGCCAAGCCCCCTCGGGTCTCGTGCCGAAGAACCGAAGGGAACGAGAGCCAGAGTATTTGAAGATTTTTCTGGACTTAAATGGTGTTTTACCATCAATTAATCAATTAGCATTACATTTATACTGTCAGTAATGGTACGATAATTTGGTGAAAAATGCTGAACATTTTTAATAATTTCATTGTATTGTTCTTTAGTTCCGCTTCCCTGCACATCAAAGTTAAATTCAATTTTATCAAATCCAATAGGAGCAGCTGCATCTACATTTAAAAAACCTCTTAAATTCAAGGCTCCTTTAATGGTTAATTTTACACTGTCTAACTTAATATCTTTGGTGGAAGCCGCTACCACAAAACCGACCATCATACATCCTGCCATACCTCCTAGCAAATAGTCTTGTGGGGTTGGGAAACTATTGCTTCCGAGCAACTCATTCGGTTCGTCTATGGTGAAGTCGAAATTTTTGACAACTTCAGTAGATCCTATTTGTTGGTTATGGGTTGATACTCGTGTTTTAGTGCCACCAAGCCATTCTGCT
Organism: Emticicia agri; assembly: GCA_945860265.1. Taxonomy (GTDB): domain Bacteria; phylum Bacteroidota; class Bacteroidia; order Cytophagales; family Spirosomataceae; genus Emticicia; species Emticicia agri_A. The sequence goes on from CAMAQF010000006.1 coordinate 30,406, forward strand.
GTAATTCCATAAGCAGAAATAGCTTCTTCTTTTTGTTTCGTGATCAGCTCAATGTATTGAGCTAATCCATCTAAATTTATTCCGTTTAACATTTTATATTTTTTTAAGTGTTTCTTTATTTCTTTAATTTGTAGCCTACTCCAAATCCTAACTGCCAACTTCCATTTTGAGTATTTGTCTTAGTTTTATAGTATAGAGGCAGCTGTAATGCAAATGATTTATAGTTATAAGTAAATCCAATTCCTAGACTCGGAGTTACTAATGAGTTCTTCGTAATTCCATTATCTTCTTTAAATCGAAGAGATGGTAAAACGCCAATCATCAAATCTGATGAGCCCCTTTGTAGTTTTATTGCTGAACCTGTAAAATTTAAATAAGCTCCTTTGTCCACGTATCCGACTACAATAGTTCCATTAGATATAAGTGCACTCACTTTAGTCTTTTGCGAAAACAATAAATTACTGCATAAAAGAAAAATAATAATGATCAATAATGATTTCATATTTTTAAAGTCTAAAAAAATAGAGTGGAATACATACAAAAAATTCCACTCTATTAAATCACTTATTTTTTCAATCTATCTCTCAAAGCTTCTGCTAATGGTGCTGCAGATGCAGGGCTTTGACCTGTCATTAATGCTCCATCTACTACTACATTTGGTGCCCAGTTGGTTACACTTTTGTAATTAGCTCCTCTTCTTTTTAGTTCTTGTTCTAATGAAAACAATAAATGACGGTCTAATTCTATTTCTGCATCTTCAGAATCTTTAAATCCCGTAAGATTTAAACCCTCTACTAAATATTTTCCATTAGTTAATTTTACGTCTCTCAAAATGGCGGGTGCATGACAAACCATTGCTATTGGGCGACTTGATTCAAAATAATCACGGATTAATTTGATTAAATATTGGTCTGATGCCAAATCTGTTAGCAATCCGTAACCACCTGGTATAAATACTGCATCAAATGAGTTATAATCTACATTTCTTAATTTTCTTGTATGTTTTGCGGCAAATAAAGCTACAGGGTCTTTCAGAAACTTATCAGTGTATTGCGTAGTGAAAGGTATTTTCATACTGAATAAATCCACAGGAGCGTCTCCTCCGTTTGGTGAAGCTAATACTACCTCATATCCTGCCTCGGTTAAGATATAATATGGTGCTGCCAATTCCGTAAACCAAGTTCCTGTTTGTTTACCACTTATACCCATATCATCATAAGATGTCATTACGAGTAATACTCTTTTTTGTTTGTTTATTTTATAAGAGGTATTTTGTGCATTGGCCAAAAAACCAATGGTTACTAATAAAGCTAATGCTACTGTTTTTAATAAATTTTTCATTTTGATAAATTTTAATTGTTAATAAGATTGTTTAATTTTTCTGTTAAAAAAGCTTTTGTTTGAGCTCCATTTTGTTTTTCAACTAATTGTCCTTTTTTGAAATAGAATAAAGAAGGAATACTTCTGATATTAAAACTTTGAGACAACTCGGGACTTTTATCCACATTGACTTTGGCTATCACTGCTTTATTGCTAAATTCAGCCGACAAAGTATCTAGTGTAGGACTAAATGATACACATGGTCCACACCAATCGGCATAAAAATCTACAAGTACAACATCATTTGTATTGATGGTTTCTTGAAAATTTGAGTTATTTAATTGTAATGTCATGATTTTTAGGTTTAATTTTTATTAAATGGGTAAGTTTTCAGGCTTACCTTTTTTTGATTTTTGATACTTAATTTTTTTTAAAACATCTCTTAAAGCTTCGGCTAATAGTGCTTCAGATGCTGGACTTTTACCTGTCATTATAAATCCATCTACTACTACGTTTGATGCCAAGTTTTCAACACTTCTATGATTTGTACATCTTAATTGTAAATCTTGCTCTAACAAAAATGGTTAATGAACGTCTAATTCAATTTCTGCATCTTTAAATCCTGTATGATTTAATCCTTCCACTAAATATTTGCCATTGGTTAATTTTCCATCTCTTAAAATTGCTGGTGCATGACAAACCATTGCTATCGGACGACCTGATTCAAAATAATCACGAATTAATTTGATTAAATATTGGTCTTAAGCTAAATCTGTCAGCAAACCATATCCACCAGTTATAAATACTGCATCAAGGGTATTATGGTCAACATTCCTCCATTTTCTTGTATGTTTTGCCGCAAATAAAGCTACAGGGTCTATCAGAAACTTATCAGTGCATTGTGTCGTAAAGGTATTTTCATACTCAATAAATCCACAGCAGAGTCTCTTCCGTCTGGTGAAAATACTACATCATGTCCTACCTCTGTTAAGATTTAATATGGTGCAGCCAATTCAGTGAACTATGTTCCAGTTTGCTTACCACTGATCCCTATATCGTCATAAGATGACATTACTAAAAGAACTCTTTTTTGCTTATTTATTTTGTAAGAAGCATTTGTTACAGTCTTTGATAAATTTTCATTTTTTTTAATTTTGATTGTTAATAATTGTTGATTTATTTATTACTGCCATTACTGATCCATCAATGTCACATATAAGCTCCCATTAACTATAGGTTTTCATTCGGTAATAAAAATGAAATAGTTTTGGCAATGTCTTTTGGTCTTCCTACTCTTACTGTCGAATCCTTACAAGATTTTTTCAATAGATTTTCCATTTTCTTAGTCTTTTAAACTGTTACGTACCTAAGACGACACACCTAAAAAAAGATGCAAAAAAGTTCTATTATTTTTTTAATTATTCTCAAAATGCTTGTGTGAGTTGCAATTGAAGCAATAATTGCTCCTTCCGTATAGCCACTAAATTGTGAGCTACCCGATAGTCCGCATTTGCAATGCTGGACTTTCTGAGCTGTTGGTTTGCAACTATCCATACTAACCTTAAAACCTATTGGCTGCTCGTTCATGTTTGGAATGGTCGCAGTGCAAATGCTCCTATCTCTATAAGTCCAGCATCACAGATGCGGACTAACTCGAGGACTAACGGGAGCGTTAAAGATTAGGAATTAATCCCTAAATGTTTAGGGGGGTAAAGTGTAGAAATATCCACTTGATAAAATTTTGCGAGCTTTAATAATATATCAGCTTTTGGTTCGCTTTCGATGCGAGAATAACTACTTTGGTCAAGACCAATAGCATTGGCTACTTCAGCTTGTGATAAACCTTTTCGTAATCGGATATTGCGGCGTTTAGTACCGTAAGTCATAAATGATAGATTTGTCGGTTTTTGATCTTTAAAGCATAAACTAAAACAATTTAATCAAAATCAAAAAGCATAAAAAGGCATTTATGTTGAACTACGAAAAATTATGCAAAATTGCATAACGATTATGCGTTTTTGCATAGGAATTGATAATTTGACCCTGCACCTTAGTGAAGCCAAAACCCAAAATTGCATGGTGCAATTTTTGTTAAACCCTTTGGCAACACTAAAACGATGGAAAGAATAACAAGTACAGCTTTTAGTAAGTTTGAAGGACGTGTGATTTCAAACACAAAATCAATTACTGGAGGTGCTGACAAATTCCTTATGGGTTACAAGGATGGAAATCAAGATGTATGTATCTGGCAAAGACCAAATGGAAGCATTTATTATATGGATCCAATAGGAGGCAAACTTGAATGTCAAAATGGTAAGTGGGTTGTTCATGAAAATTAGAATGCCTGAAGCAATTATAACAAATAAGGTATGAAAAATACATCATCAATTGCTCAATTCATTAAAGAAAACCGTAAGAATTTGAAAATTACGCAAGAAGAACTTGCTTTTAGCAGGGGTTGGGCTTCGTTTTGTGCGTGAATTAGAACAATGTAAGACTACTCTTAAACTTGATAAAGTGAACCAAGTGCTTGATTTATTTGGTAGTTAATTGGGCGTAATCAGAAAGTAGGTAGCCGATGAGTAGGATTGGAAAAGTCTTTTATCAAACAGTCTTTGCTGGAATTATTTCAGAAGATGAAGATGGTTATCATTTTCAATATGATGCCCAATATCTAAATATGGCAAATGCACAAGCCATAAGTTTAACAATACCACTACAAAACAAGCCATTAAATAGTAATATTCTCTTTCCGTTTTTTGATGGCCTTATTCCTGAAGGCTGGCTGATGGATATTGCCATTTAAAACTGGAAACTCAATCCATGTGAAAGTATTGGCTTATTGTTAGCAGTATGTAAAGATTGTGTAGGAGCACTAAATCAAATCAAATCGCCATACAAATCAAATTCTTCAGCATTATTGATTTTTACATTGGCAAAATCTCCCATTCTTACGTACTGAGAAGCTGGTACAAGTACCTCATTATCAACTTCTGGCGAGTCAAATTCTGTTCTTCCAATAAAATAACCTCCTTCTTTTCTATCAAATAAAACTTTGTAAGTATTACCAATTTTAGCTTGATTTAGTTCGGCCGAAATGCCTTGTTGAAGCTCCATAATAATATCGGTACGTTCTTGTTTTACTTCAGCAGGAATATCGTCAGGCAATGTAAACGAATGCGTATCGTCTTCGTGCGAATATTGGAAAACACCCAATCTATCGAAACGCATTTTTTCTACAAAATGATACATTTCTTCAAAATGCTCTTCGGTTTCGCCTGGATGCCCCGCAATTAAGGTCGTTCGAATAGCAATCTCTGGTATTTTTTCACGAATGGTATTTATCAAGGCCTCAGTTTTTGGTCGGTCAATGCCACGACGCATGATTTTCAATATCTCTGACGAACCATGTTGCAGCGGCATATCGAGGTATTTACAAACGTTCGAGCGATTCTTAATCACATCTAAAATATCCATCGGAAAACCTGAAGGATAAGCATATTGCAGACGAATCCAGTCAATGCCTTCAACGTCTGATAATTTATCAAGCAATTCAGCCAAATTTCTTTTCTTATAAATATCAAGACCATAATAAGTAAGGTCTTGAGCAATTAGAATTAGTTCTTTTGTGCCTTTTTTTGCTAAATTTTGTGCTTGCAAAACCATCTCGTCCATTGGGCGGCTTATGTGTCCGCCACGCATTAGCGGAATCGCACAGAAGCTACATGGGCGGTTACAACCTTCAGCAATTTTTAGGTAAGCATAGTGAGCGGGAGTAGTCAAAAGGCGTTCGCCAACTAACTCATGTTTATAGTCGGCTTTTAGTGTTTTGAGCATTCTTGGTAGCTCATTAGTGCCAAACCACGCATCGACTGTCGGTATTTCGACCGAAAGTTCGTCTTTATAACGATGTGATAAACAGCCAGTTACATAAACTTTATCAATAATTCCTGCATCTTTTGCATCAACATAACGCAAAATTGTATCGATAGATTCTTGCTTGGCATTATCAATAAAACCACAAGTATTAATGATAACAATATTGGCATCGTCTTTTTTCGATTCGTGTTCAACCTTAATGCCATTGCCTTTGAGTTGGGTATAGAGCACTTCCGAATCGACAATGTTTTTCGAGCAACCGAGTGTAACGATATTGATTTTATTTTTTACTATTCCTTTTGTTTTCATAGTCCCTCCGAGCTACATTCGCCCCAGCCCCTCTCTATTAAGAAGGAGATTTATTTATTTTATTTTTTGTAAAGTTCGGCAAAAATACCTTGTTTTCCTATTCAAAAAGCTGGTTTTAAGTTGTTTTAGTGCAATTACGCCGAATCGCTTGGCAAGGTTTTATATATTGCATCAAAAAATGAATCTATGGTTGAAAAAATGACTCGTTTGAAAGAAATACCAAAACTTAACCCTTCGCAGTTTGATGAATATCTTTTTGGAAATTGGAAACCCAAAGTTTCAAGTTTATATAGTTTTGAGAGGCTGTTTGCCCAAATATTTTCCGAAGCAGCTTTTTCAATATGCCAATACAATGCTTAAAAACAGGATTCTTTTCGGTACTCATTTTCCACTTATTACTCCCGAAAGATGGATGAAAATTTTTGAATAAGTTGGTTTCAAAGAAGAAGTAATACTGCTAATTTTGAAACAAAATGCGATTAGAATGTTGGGATTAAAGTAAAATTTTAGAATAAGTAGTTAATCCCTTAGTTTCTGATTGTTTTTGTCTAATTATTATTTTATTTTGCATATTCTAATCATGTTTTAATTCAGAATTTTGTCTGAAAGTTATAATTGTATATTTAATGAAGATTATTATTATCGGTGGTGGAATTGTTGGATTGACTTCCACATTAAGCCTTCATAAAGTTGGATTCGAGTTTAAAGTATTTGAATCGGTCAAACAAATTAAACCTTTGGGCGTCAGTATCAACACACTTCCGCATTGTGTTCGTGTATTAACAAATTTGGATTAACTAGAAAAAATCGCTCATAATGCAATCGAAACTAGTGATTCTGTCTATTTTAATAAATTTTGTCAACAATTTTGGACAGAATCACGCGGTCGTTTTGCTGGTTGTATTGAGGTAAAAGTTGTTTCACCAACTAAGTGCTATTTTCGTGCCATATAAAAATTTTAAGCACCACAAGGCAAATACGAATAGATGAATATACCATTTTTATTTGTAAAGGCATCAGAAATCCAAACAATGTCTCAATTCAAGTTTGGAAAGTAAACTAAGCAAACCTTTTCTAACTTTAATATATTCAACCTCTAATACAAGAATAATGACTTTCAACCCTAAAGCTCTTATCGATAAAAATCCGATGACAGGCCTACAGTATTCTACCATTTTCATTTGTTTTCTGATGAATCTGCTCGATGGTATGGACGTATCCGTGATTTCTTACACTGCTCCCGCCATTGCCAAAGCGTGGGATATTTCTCCACAGGCTTTGGGTACAGTTTTTAGTGCTGGGCTATTCGGAATGACTATCGGGGCACTTTTTTTAGCTCCTTTTGCCGATAAAATCGGTCGAAAATCCATCATTCTCATCAGCGGAATCATTATGGGAGTTTGTATTTATCTTACGTCTTATGCTGCTTCTATTACTGAGTTGTTGATTTATCGTTTTTTAAGTGGACTTGGCATTGGAAGTATGTTGGCAAGTACGGCTTCACTTACTTCTGAGTACACTCCCAACAAAACTCGTGATTTTTGGGTAAGTTTTGTTGTTTCGGGTTATCCAGTTGGGGCTGTAATAGCGGGTTTAGTGGCTGCCAAAGTAATTCCGACTGAAGGTTGGCAACAATTGTTTCGTATTGCAGGCATAGCATCTATGTTTTCTGTGCCATTGATTCTGTTTTTTCTTTCGGAATCAATTGATTTTTATTTACGGACTCAGCCCCAAAATGCCCTCGAAAAACTAAATAAGATTCTGGCCAAAATGAATATTCAGTCTTTAGAATCTTTACCAATAATTGATAAAATCAAGTCAAAATTACCTGTTGGCCAATTGCTCAAAACCGACTTCAGAAAACCAACACTTCAGCTTTGGGCTGCCTTATTCATGGCATTTGCTGCTTTGTTTTTCCTTACGAGTTGGATTCCAAAATTGACAAAAGATGCAGGACTTTCGGAAAAATTAGCGATTTATTCATTAGCAGTCTTTAATATCGGGGCGTTTTTTGGAATTATTACGCAAGGATATTTTTCTAGCAAATATGGATTAAAGAAAACTTTGGGCTTAATATTGGTTCTGACAGGTGTTTTGATGGCATCGTTTGGACTTTTTGTTGGTTCAGATGTTATCCTTCTTGTTTTGGCACTATTGGGCTTTGGTATTCAGGGTGGTTTCGTTGGGCTTTATGCACTTTCAGCCAGATTATATCCAACCGAATTTCGCACAACTGGCGTGGGTTGGGCAATGGGAGCGGGGCGTTTGGGCGGAATCGTAGGTCCATTGATTGGTGGATTATTGATTGGAGCTGGTTTAGGTATTGCTACCAACTTTCTCATATTTGCCGTTCCAGCACTTTTATCGGGGTTAATTACTGCAAAAATAGATTCAAAAGAAATTAGTTAAAGAAAACAATTTCAATGGCGAAGGTTAATATGTCATTCTTACGGGATTCAAGTTAACTTTCTCCGTTGATTACTATTATCATTTCATCCCTTCGGGATTTGAGCCATTGTAATAATCTTAAAAAGAAACTATCAAACTAAATACCGAAGGGATTAATTAATGAAGTTTTTTGCCCAAAAATAATTGTTTTCAAGTCATGAAATAGTCACATAGAATATCAGATTTAAGAGCCGATCTCGTAGGTGTTTTACTACTTACAAACAAAGTAAAATAGAATTGTATAAAGTGGGAAAAAGGCGAGATTTCTGCCGAAGAACTAAGAGCAACAGAAGATGCAGAGATTGCCAAAACTTAATAGGATTGGAAGCAATGGGCATGAAAGCCATTACCGATGGAGAGTTTCGCCGTGATTATTTTCACCTCGATTTCTTGAAAGAATTGGCCAGAGTCAGCGTATCTGGGGCTATAGATGCCAATCCCAACGGCAAAGCCGCCGAAGATGGCTTTACTACACCGATTTTGAGTGTAACAGGTAAACTCAAACACGTAAAAGACATTCAGGTAACGGATTTAAAATTTCTTAAAATGGTTGTTTCGCACACGTAAAAAGTATCAATCCCTTCGCCGATGATGATGCTAGAATAAATCCAAATGGTGGGGCAATCGCTCTCGGTCATCCATTGGGCATGTCAGGAACTCGTATTATTCAATAGGCTGTTAATCAACTTGTTAGAGCCAACAAATGTTATGCTTTAGCCGCCATTTGCGTTGGTATGGGTATTGGATATGTAGTTATTATTGAGAATGTTTCTTAAATTCATAATAATTGTTTTTATTTTGGTTATAATATACAAAAAAGTCCCTCATTTTCAACGAGGGACTTTTTTATTATAAAGGGAGTCGAAAGACTATTCTTTTGTTTTCTTAATTACGCTGTCAGCAATGTTTTGCGGAACGATTTCGTAATGAGAGAAAGTCAAGTTGGCAGTTGCACGACCAGATGACATAGTTCGAAGGTCAGTTACGTAACCGAATAATTCAGACAAAGGCACATCGGCCTTGATTACTTGCGAACCAGCTTTTGTATCCATTCCTTTCATCATACCACGACGACGGTTTAAGTCACCAGTGATAGGGCCTGTATATTCGTCTGGAGTCAAAACTTCTACTGCCATGATTGGTTCAAGAATTTTTGGGCCAGCATTACGAGCCGCTTCTTTGAAGCCCAAACGTCCAGCTAATTCAAAAGAGATTGAATCTGAATCGACATCGTGGTAAGAACCGTGGAACAAACGAACTTTCATTGAATCAACTGGGAAACCAGCCAATGGACCGTTTACCATTGCAGACTCAAATCCTTTTTGAACAGATGGGATAAATTCTTTTGGAATAATACCACCTACAATATTATTTACAAATTCCAAACCAGGCTTGCCATCTTCACGAGGGCTGATTTCAAACGAAATGTCAGCAAATTTACCACGACCTCCCGATTGCTTTTTGTAAACTTCACGGTGTTCGTAAGATTTTGTGATTGTTTCTTTGTAAGCAACTTGCGGAGCTCCTTGGTTTACTTCTACTTTAAACTCACGACGCATACGGTCGATGATAATTTCAAGGTGAAGCTCACCCATACCACGCATGATAGTCTGACCTGTTTCTTCGTTAGTTTCAACAGTAAGGGTAGGGTCTTCTTCGATTAGCTTAGTGATAGCTTTAGAGAAATTATCTTGGTCAGCCGATTTCTTAGGCTCAATTGCATATCCGATAACTGGATCAGGGAATACCATCGATTCTAAAACAATAGGGTGTTTTTCGTCAGATAAAGTATCACCAGTTTTGATGTCTTTAAAACCAACTACTGCACCGATATCACCAGCACCTAATCTCGGGATTGAGTTTTGCTTGTTAGCGTGCATTTGGAAGATACGTGAGATACGCTCTTTGTTACCCGAACGATTGTTCAAAACATAAGAACCTGCATCCAAACCACCAGAATAAGCACGGATAAAACACAAACGGCCAACGTAAGGATCAGTTGCAATTTTAAACGCTAAAGCCGAAAATGGCTCACTTTCAGAAGGTTTACGTTTTTCTTCAGCACCAGTATCAGGGTTTGTTCCTACAACACCTTCTTTGTCCATCGGTGAAGGTAATAGAGCCATCACGTAGTCAAGCATTGTTTGAACACCTTTGTTTTTAAATGAAGAACCACAAAGCATCGGAACAACTTTCATCGCAACAACTGCTGCACGAAGAGCGGCTAAAATTTCAGCCTCAGTGATTGAAGTTGGGTCTTCAAAATATTTTTCCATCAAAGTGTCGTCAAATTCGGCAACAGCTTCAAGTAATTTTTCACGATATTCAGTTGCTTCTTCCAACATATCATCAGGAATTGGAATTTCGGTAAAAGTCATACCTTTATCATCTTCGTTCCAAACAATACCACGGAAGTTTACTAAATCAACAACACCCTTAAATTGGTCTTCTGCTCCAATTGGCAATTGTAATGCTACAGCATGGCTGCCCAACATTTCTTTTACTTGCTTACACACGTTCAAGAAGTCAGCACCAGAGCGGTCCATTTTATTTACGAAGCCCAAACGAGCAACATTATAGTTGTTAGCTAAACGCCAGTTAGTTTCAGATTGTGGCTCAACACCATCAACCGCACTAAATAAAAATACAAGACCGTCCAAAACACGCAACGAACGATTTACCTCAACAGTAAAGTCAACGTGACCGGGTGTATCGATAATGTTGATATGGTATTTTTCACCACGGTAGTCCCAATCAACTGTTGTAGCTGCCGAAGTAATCGTGATACCGCGTTCCTGCTCTTGCTCCATCCAGTCCATCGTTGCTGCACCATCGTGTACCTCACCAATTTTGTGGCTTACACCAGCATAGTAAAGGATACGCTCAGTAGTGGTAGTCTTTCCCGCATCAATGTGGGCAGCAATACCAATATTTCTTGTGTACTTTAAATCACGTGCCATTTTTTTGTTTTAAATTATTTTTTGATTTTGTAAGTCTCTTGTAATGAAGTATTTAAATGTATGGTATAAAAACACTAATTTCGAATTAGGGTGCAAAGGTATGAGTTTTTTTCGGTTAAATCATTAGTTTTCTATAAAAATATTCCTAAATCGGAGAGTTTTTTGGCTATGATTTGTAGCCTTAAGAAAAAGATGACGTTTGACTCTAAAACTTCAACAAAAAAAGCCTAAGATTTGAGTTCCCTCAGCGTCTCCATAAGGCACGTAGGGGACTCCTTTAGGTGTAAATTGCTTATATTGGCTTAAGCTCCTAAATTACTTATTGATATAATTATTTTTTCACCTTCTTTGCCACCGACGTTATATAAAATAATGGAGCAAACACAAACTTGGATGATTGGTGCTGTAAAGTTTTCCGTTGAATACAAAAAAACCTTTTTGGAAAAAAGATGGCTTTTCATGAAGTGTTTACAGTCAATCAGGATTAGCCACAGAAATTTACGACCACAATAATTTTATAGAAACAAAATTTTGCACTTGAAGGATTTTTGAAAAATTCCGCTAACCATTATACTTTCAAAATGCGAAAAGAAAAAGTTATTGAAAAATTGATACAATATTTTGATAATGAAGCACAAGACTTTGAAAGCTACAACGATAAAATTTGGAATGATAAATATATTCAGCCTAATAATGATGTTATTCTTCCCCCGCATTTTAACAAAGGGCATTCTTTATTTTTGGGAAGTTATATAAATAATAAACTTTTTTTTACTGGCACTGAAGTTAGCTCACAATTTAGTGGCTATATGGAAGTGAGATTATTTAATTTTTCCGCACACAAAACTCTCTTAATTTTGTGTTCAAATGGAAAAGACAATTATCAACAAAAAACGTCGCAAATACGATGAAAGTTTCAAGACGGAACTTTTAAAAATGGTTAAAACAGGTCGAAGTGTGGCCGAAGTTTCACGTACAATGGGTATAGGAGAAAATCTACTGTATAAATGGAAATCTGTAGAGAAATCACAAGAAACGCCAGCAGAAACTCTTATTAACCTCGAAATAGAACAACTCCGTAAACAACTTCGACAAGTTGAAACAGAGCGAGATATTTTAAAAAAAGCTTTGGTCATTTTCGGTCGGGGGACATAACAAAAACTTACAAAGTTATTGATTTACTATCATCAGAATACCCAATTAGACTGCTTTGCATAGTTTTAAATGTATGTTTTAGTGTATTTTATGCGTGGAAACGCAAAGTAACATACGTTTTAAGTGAATCAAAGGCTGAATTATCTATTCAAGTAAAAGGAGTTTTTGAGGAACACCGCAGTCGTTACGGAGCAATCAGAATTAGTAAAGAATTGCAGGCAAGAGGGGTTGAAATTGGTCGCCACCAAACACAAACGTTGATGAAAATGCAAGGTTTCAAGGCTATTCAGCCAAAAAGCTTTATACCAAAGACGACTAATTCCAATCATAATTTGGGTCGTAACCCTAACTTACTGTTAGACAGAAACCCTCCAATAAAACCTAATGAGGTGTTTGTTGGAGATATTACCGCACGGGCGGCCCCGATACATTGCATTAGTAGATGGTTCTTGGCTTTATTTAGCAACTTGCGGGGCGGCCCGTGCCGCAAGATATGTTTAGTAGAAAGTTAGTAGGTTGGGATTTAGCCGATAATATGCGTAGTATCCTTATAATCAATGCCTTAAACAAAGCTATTTACAGATGAAACTTACCCAAAGGTTTGATAATTCATTCAGATGGTGGTGGGCAATACGCTTCAGAAGATTTTAGAAATTTGCTTAAAAAACATGAATTCTGTCAAAGTATGACCCGAAAAGATAACCACTATGATAATGCAATGGGTTAAAGCGACCGACGCTCGGTTTGTTCAGCAGATTCAAGGCGGAATTGATGCAAAAAGGGGCATTTCTTAATTTTGATGATGCTTACACTGAAATATTTTGTATATTCCTGCGAAACTGAGCCACCGATTGTAGGGAAAGTGAGCCACATGTGGATATCAAAAAAACTTGATTCATGGTTTTTAATAATTCCACTGACTGAATGATGACTGCTTCATTTATTTTAGAATTTAAGTTTTCAAACTTCCAAGTCGGTAAATCTGCTTTCAAATAATTATCAAAAGCATTTTAAGATTTGATAGCAAAAGTACTTAAAGCCAAAGATTTAAAAAAAGTTTTACGAGAAATTGACATGTGTTTAAGGGGTATTTACAACTTTACACTTACACTTTTGCCTGAATAAACCCCTTGTGGTAAGTCTATTATTATCATCGTAGTATTGCTTTTTTTATCAGGCAAGCATAAAAATCCTTTGCCTAAGGTCATGTAAATACTTGGCAAAGTGATGAGTATTTTGGCTAAACTTCGTGAAGGATCCGAAACGGTTACTGTCGTAATGTTCTCTCCCGTCATTTTTAACATAGCCATACCTTGGCTATCCATTTTTATTTTTTTATTTTTTGCAATCTGAAACTCTCCTGACTTATAAAAAGCCATCTGAATGATTCCGAGCTTCTTGTGTTTTACAGCTTGCAATTCTTCTGTATTAGAAATAATTTCAATATTTCTATTATTTGCACTGCTTTCTTCCAATTCTTTTTCCGAACTATTGGGTACTACAATGTATTCATATCCTGGGCTTTGCTCTAGTTTTCTTTTGCCGTGAATATCTGTGTCGTTTATTTTATCGCCATGGTCAAACCACAATTTAAAAATATCTGTACTTACTAACTCTTTACTAATATTTTTTTGGTCTGTTATGTCTGACCATCTGCCGGTTTCGGTTTGATTCGAAACGTTGATGGTGGTTGGTTTTGGAAAAACATATCCTACTTTGTCTTGATACACCCATTTTACATTTTCAGCCACTCTATTGCCATTTTTTAATACTTTTTTTTCTCCATTTTGCATTATACTTACTTCACTTTTAAGCAAAACCTGATTTATGGTTGTCACAATTGGCAAAGACTTTTTGGGTTTAATACCGGCACCCAAACAAACGTATTCTTTGTCAAAAAAGAACCACGATTTTTTTGCTTCAAGCAAATCATGTGGGCTTTTAAAATCAAAAGCTACTGCACCGTACAATTCATCTGTAACGGCACCCACAAAACTCGTTAGACCTTCTTTCTGAATCTCATTGGGGCTGGGCAGAGAAGGTTTTTGCATAATGGTGGTTCCAGATATCTTTTGCCAATCGTAAGCTGCCCAAATGTTTAAATATTCATCGCCCTTTAAAACCAAATAATTTGTGCCATCTGCTCTGTGATGAGTGGGTTTTCCGGGGCCGTTGTAAGGTTCCTCCATATTTCTATTTCGGGTAGAGAACATTCTTACGCTCGTATAAAACTCGGGTCTCTGAAAAACAAAATGCTCTGTTTGCCAGAAAAATTTTGCGAAAGATTGTGATGGTTTTGCTTCACCTTTTCTAAGACGAATAATTTCTTCTAATTCTTTTTTTCTATAATCTGTGCTAAGCAATAATCTTTCTATTTCTAAGATTTCTTGTGGTTTAAAAGTAGTTTTTTGAGTTATAGATCTATTTTTTACGGCCACATCTGAATAGATTCCATAGGTCTGTTGCTTGCAAATACCATCTAAATAATAATCTACCAATAAGTTTATTTTGTCTTTCGGAAATTGGTATTTAGTGCCATAAACATAAAAAGACCACTCTCCATAAGCATTTGCGAATTTTCCATATCCATAGGAATCTGTATTATTTACTCTGTCGGGACGATGATGAAAACTGAAATCATGTTGAATACCTCGCTGGCCTGTGGAGAATTTCATTTCTTCGGCAATAATTTTTATTATTTCATCAAATTCTAAATCCTTTCCTAAAAACAAAAAGTTTTTTGCTACTAGGCCAGCAATTACTATTCTATCACCACTAGGCCTAGCCCCAGAAGCACTCATATTAGCTCTCTGAATCATGGGCTGTGCTTTTTCTACCATTTCTTTAGGTAAATCATTGCCAATTGCAAGCATGAGGTTTAATAGATTAGTTGGTGTGGTGATCTGATTATCGTGCCAATTTTCCCCTACAAAGTCGTTTTTTATCCAAAATTCTAAGCCTTTACCAATAGCAGATTTTACTTTATCACTCTGAAAGTAACTTGAAGAAGGGGTTTTATATGCTTTACCTAAATAGGCTAAATCACTCGTGTGTCGGCCATGTGGAAAGCTCGCGGTACGGCTTAAGTCGGAATAATTTATATCTTTAAAACTTCCATCATCTTCGTTTATTTGAGATAAAATAAGGGCTACTTGTTGGTCGTTAGGTTTGTTTTTCATGAGCTCCGTCACCATCCGTTCTTTTATGAGGATGAGGTCTTTTGATTGAGCATGGCTTTCAGTAAAAAAGCTTAAAAGCAAAAATAGAAGGGTCATTGATTTTTTCATTTTATTTTGGGTTTGGCTAAGGAATATCGACAGTGAAAATTTTATTTATTGTAGGCTACAATTTGATTTTTCAATTCAAGTACTTTTTTTAGTTCTTGGTAAGGCACATCTTGTACCGCACAGTTTTTCTCTATTGCTAACTTAGCAGCAGCACCAGCTGATTGTCCCAAAACCATAAAAACAGGCTCCATGCGAATAGAACCGTAGGCTATATGACTACTTGATACACAAATTGGAACCAATAGGTTATTGCATTCCTGTTTTTTTGGAACTATAGATCCATAAGAAATAGAATAAGGAGCCGGTGGTTTCACGCTTATATCTCCCTCATTTTGCACATAGCCCTCCGCAGTAATATACCTTTGAACGTTATGAGAATCGATATTATAAGAGCCCATGCCTATTGATTTCGGAGTTTCTTTCTTTTTCAAAACATCATTTTCGGTAGTAATGTATTCTCCAATCATTCGTCTGGCCTCACGAACGTACAGCTGATGCGGCCAGTTATTATTATCAATAAATTCATCCTTCGCTAAACCATAAGTCGCCATTTTTACGCGAATATCTTCCGGCACCCGCGGGTCGTTTGCTACAAACCACTGTAAGCCAGCTTGGTAGTCAAAGTGTTGTTTTATTATTTCTTTGCGGCGTTGGTAGGAGGCTTCTGGGTAGTCGTGATTCATTCCAATATTATCTGTACTTACTGCACCGTGATTGTTGGTGTCCGTTTTTTTGTTTGGAATATTGTCAAATTTATTAAACCAGCCCCTCCATCCCGTGGCAAATTCTCTCAATAAAAGCTCATAGTTGTTGGCGTTATAGTTTTCGGGTTTAGGAAATGGCACCCTATTTTCAGGATGATTTGTCATGCACATTCTAAAACAATAGGCTTGGATTCTTTTATCTTCAGATCCGTAAATACCTGGAGGGTCATTAGAAATTAAGGGTAAAACACCACTATTTGAGTCATCAGGGATTCTATAACCCGAAATGTTTGTCTTAAAATGAAGAGGTTGATGATAGACTCCTGTTTGAACGCCGTTGAATTTTTCATTATACTGTGCCATACCTTCCCTGCCTACATGGTAGCTTATTCCTGCTGCTGCCATTAAATCGCCCTCATAGGTAGCATCTATAAATACCTTTCCTTTATATTCTTTGCCTGAAAGAGTTTTAATTGCAACTATTTTTTCTTTGTTTTTTATTACTCCTTTCTCTCTATTCAGCCATTCATCCCTAAAAACTCTGATTTTATTTTCTTTTATAAAATCTTCATAAATTTTTTCCGCCACATGCGGTTCAAAAATCCACATGGTTCGGTTTTTGCCATCAATGGCTATGGTACTTTGGCCTTTGTTTCCATATTCACTTTGTTTTTGCCAAAGCCAAGCGTCTGGCTTTTGATATGCTAACCAAACTCTGTGATAAAACTCCCGCGACAGTCCTCCAATCACTTCTTTATTCCCAGTGTCTGTATATCCCAATCCCCCTGCCGATAATCCGCCCAAATGTTTGTCAGGCGAAACGATTAAAGCTGTTTTTCCAGACCTAACAACTTCTACAGCAGCAATAACCCCAGCTGAGGTTCCGCCATAAATAATCACATCGGCTTCATATTTTCCATTTTTAGCGGCTGAAAAGTTAGCATATTTAAAGTGTGGATTGTGAGCGGAAAACAAGGGTAAAATAAGTAAAATTAAAAATGCATAAAGAAATATTTTCATGTTTTTTTTGACTGAAATTATTAAAAACTTAATGATTTCCAAAATCCTTTGGAGGATTTTAATTTTATATTTCTTTGGTTTTTCTATTTCTATTAGTTTCATGGGTGTTCAAATAAATATTTAAAATTTCAACCTTTTCTTTATTTTATATTTCTTTGGCAATGGTCATTGGGCTTTTATTATAATATGCTTCTTTAACTTCGGGCAAGACTCCATTATCAAATAGGTAAACCATCATTTCTAAATGATTTCTATTGATGCTTTCAATCATAGCACTAGTCAAAAACTCTGGGTGTTGAAAGTTTAAGTCAATACCTTTCGAAATATAATACCTAACTAAATCGAAATTATTAGTTTCTACTCCAAGAAACATCTCTTTCCAATTGCCACCCATAGTAACTTACTTTTTTAATTATAAAAGATTTCTATTATTGCGTTATTAAAAGTAGTTATTAATTTATAGGGTTGAAAAAAAATGAGCAAAAAATTTTTTATTTAAAAATACAGGTCTCCGAGAAATTAAAATTATTAAAGACACGAATTAAAAATATGATTATTAAAAAATATACTATCAAAAAAAACATATATTTGATTTTAACTTTCAGCCTTAAGTAATGAAAAAAATACAATTATTTCTACTATTTCAAGCATCCTTTGGTATTGTTTATGCTCAAAACATGTTTAATGGTTGCCCCATCTTGAAGCATTACGACCAAAGCAAATTGTTGAATATTGCTCTACCAATGGGCGGAATCGGCACAGGAACGGTTTCTTTGGGGGGAAGAGGGGAACTCAAAGCTTGGCAAATTATGAACCGACCTGGCATGAACTACAGCACCGTAACAGCAGGCAACAACGCACCTTTTTTTTCTATTTATGTAAAACCTGAAAACAAAAAGGCCATAACTAAAGCTTTGATTGGGCCACTGCATCCAAGCGAGTATCAGCATTACGAAGGACGGCCCGTAAACAACCACGGAATGCCTAGGTTTTCATCAGCATCTTTTGATGCTTCCTATCCTTTTGGGCAGGTTAACTTGAAGGATAATCAAATGCCTGTATTAGTAAAAATCATAGGTTTTAATCCATTTATTCCCGGAAATGCCGATGCTAGTAGCATTCCTATGGCCGTACTAAAATATGAAGTCACCAATCCTACAAGCACTACTGTGGAAGTTGCCGTTTGTGGTACCATGCGAAATTTTATCGGTCAAGATGGGAGCTCATTTCGAAAAGATTGGAAAGGCGACATAATACCTACAGGAGCAAAAAAGAACTTAAACACATACAGAGAGGGACCTAATATCAGAGGTATTTTCATGAATTCATCGGGCGTACCCATTACAGATCCAGCTTGGGGTACAATAGCTTTGTCAACCCCAGAAAATAAGTCTGTTAGCTACCGTCGTTCTTCTTCCAAAAATGATTGGGAAAATGCAACTTTAAGTTTTTGGGACGATTTTAGTGCGGACGGAATATTAATTGATAAGCCTGAATTGATAGATGATAACCCTATGGCGTCTTTAGCAATTAAAAAAGTTGTACCTGCCAAATCATCGCAAGTGTTTACATTTTATATTACTTGGCACTTTCCTAACCGCATGGATTGGAACAATGATAAAACCAATATAGTCGGTAATTTTTATACCAACCAATATCAAGATGCCTGGAATGTGCTAGAAAAAGAAGTAAAGAATATTCCTAAGTTAGAAAGTGAATCTCTGAAATTTGTAAAAGCCTTTACGCAAACCACTGCTCCGAACTACGTAAAAGAAGCCGCTCTTTTTAATCTATCTACTCTTCGATCTCAGACCGTTTTTAGGATTCCGTCGGGTCATCTGATGGGCTGGGAGGGTGTAATGGACGAATTTGGGTCTTGTGCAGGCTCTTGTACACATGTGTGGAACTACGAAACAGCCACTTCATTTTTGTATGGTGAACTGGCCAAAACCATGCGTGACGTAGAGTTTACCTACGGTACAAAAGAAAATGGCAAAATGAGGAATAGGGTGGAACTTCCATTGGAAAAAAACTTTACAACAGACCATGTAGCCGCTGCCGACGGACAAATGGGTACAATTATGCGGTTTTATAGAGATTGGATACTCTCGGGGGATAATGAATTTCTAAGAAAACATTGGCCAAAAGTAAAAGCTGCTATGTCCTACGCTTGGGTTGAAAAAGGCTGGGATGGAAACATGGATGGCGTGCAAGAAGGCAAACAACACAACACCATGGATGTAGATTATTTTGGCCCTAATCCTCAAATGCAATTTTGGTATTTTGGGGCTTTGAGAGCATCTGAGAAAATGGCTATTGCTATGAAGGATCTACAATTTGCAAAAAAATGTGAATCAATTTTCAAGAAAGGGAGCGAATGGGTAGATAACAACCTTTACAATGGAGAATATTACGAGCATAAAATTACCGACCCGCTTACTTTTCAATACTTAGACATGAAAAACCCTGACCTTAAAATACCACCATATCAATTGGGTTCCGGTTGTTTGGTAGACCAGCTTGTGGGGCAATACATGGCTCATGTTTGCAATTTAGGCTATTTGGCAAAAAAAGAAAATGTGCAAAAAGCCCTGAATTCGGTGATGAAAAATAATTTTGTAAATGCATTTGGCAATTCATTCAATAACATGCGATCGTATGGAATGGGCGATGAGTCGGGTTTGATTATGGCCAGTTGGCCAAAAGGAAGACTGGACGTTCCGTTTCCATATTTTGCAGAAACCATGACGGGTTTTGAATACGCTGCCGCCATAGGAATGCTCTATGAAGGACAAATTGAAAACGGACTAAAATGTATCAAAAGTATACGTGACCGTTTCGATGGGGAAAAAAGAAATCCCTATGACGAGCCTGAATGTGGACATCATTATGCCAGAGCCATGGCTAGTTGGTCTTCCATTTTGGCCTTAAGTGGGTTTAAATACAATGCTAACGAAAAGTCGATGGAATTTACAGCTACTCCAGGAATGTATTTTTGGAGTAATGGATATGCTTGGGGAACTTGCAAAATAAAAGGGAATACGGCTAATTTTACAGTTTTGCAGGGCAAAATAGAATTAAATAAATTTTCAATTCATGGAAAAGGACATAAAGTTTTACAAAATGAAAAGTTAAGTTATGGTGGCAATAATACTATTTCCATTTTAGTAAAATGAAATAAAAAATTTATTCAATATATAGCTTAAAACCTTAAAATATAATTTCAATGAAGATTAATTTTTTTCTTTTCAAAACCATTTTAGTTTACTGCTGCATTTTTGTTTTTTGGGTAATTGATGGCAAGGCCCAAAGTATAAAAGATACGGCTTTTTCTGAAGCCATAAAAAATGGACTTTTGGTAAACGAAGGCTTTAACCGAAGCATAAATTATGTGAATGCTTGGACACAAAAAGCCGACCCCAGCACGGGCTTGATTCCTCGTAATTTAAAAGATTCCTATTGGAATGCCTGGGATGCCGCCGCCGACAATTATCCATTCATGGTTTTGACAGCTTCTGTTCTAATGCCTTCGTATTTTAATAATACGGCATTAGAAATGCTTAAAACTGAGCAAAAGATAACCTCGAGAATTGGAAAACTACCTGATACTTATTCTTTTGAAAAAAAAGGATTTTTAAACGAACAGCCCGACTCCAGCCAAATAGTTTTTGGAGCAGCCGAATATATGAAAGACGGATTAATCCCGTTGACGGAATGGTTGGGAAAAAGCCCATGGAGCGACAGAATGTTAGAAATATTGGATGATATACCTCGTATCACCAAGATGGTCAAAGAAGTGAAAGATAGCAAATTTGGAAAAAATGCGGTCGTAGAGGTCAATGGAGATTTATTACAAGTGCTAACAAGAATGTATTGGTTTACTGGTAAAAAGGAATATTTGGATTGGGCGATAGAAATTGCAGATTATTATTTATGCACCGAAAGGTTGCCAACCAACCTAGATCGACTTCGAATTAGAGACCACGGATGTGAAATCATTTCAGGTTTGTGCGAAACTTATCTGACTACCTATTATGCTATGCCCCATAAAAAGAAACAATGGCAACCTTTCATCCACGAAATGTTAGACCGGATTTTGGAAGTAGGGAGAAATGTGGATGGGCTTTTTTACGATGAGATAAACCCGGTAACAGGAGAAATTCTTTCTAAACGGATAGCCGATAATTTTGGATATACATTTAACGCCTACTATTTTGTGAATCAAATTGATTCTAAACCCGAGTACCTCCAAGCCGTGAAAAAAGCTTTGAATACCTTAAACCAAAACTACCGAAATCATGACTGGGAGGGCAACGCTGACGGTTATGCCGATGCCATAGAGGGTACTTTGAATTTGTATAACAGAGAGCCAATACCTTCGGTAAAAGATTGGCTCGATAGTGAAATAAAAGTCCTATGGGGATTTCAGAAATCAGACGGAATTATTGAAGGCTGGCACGGAGACGGCAATTTTGCTAGAACTACCCTCATGTATTGCCTCTGGAAAACCCAAGGGATTGTTCCTGTTCCTTGGAACGACCAACTTCAGATTGGAGCTGTAAATGATAAGGGTAAGTTAAAAATTGCTATTAGTTGTAAAACAGGTTGGGAAGGTATACTCAGATTTGATATTCCACGCTTCAGAGATTTTATGAACTTTCCTGTGGATTATCCGAGAATAAACCAATTTCAGCAATGGTACACGTTAGATACTTCTAAAAATTATTCTGTAAAAATAGGCAACCAAAAACCTAAGAATAGTGAAGGGAAAATTCTTGCAAGTGGTTTGACCGTGAATATTAAGCCAAATGAAACCCTTTACATAACAATCAATTAGATTAAAAAAAGATGAAAAATTTAGTTTTAGTTTTAAATTTAATAGCAACCTTAACATCTTGCATGCAAAATCAAAAAAATGAGACATCAAGCATTTTCTATAAAAAAGGAAGTTTTGGATATGACCTCCATTTTCTAAAAACACACCACAAAGATTTGTTGGTTTTAGAGGATGATCACTCAGATGCCCAAATAATAGTACTACCTGCCTACCAAGGAAGGGTAATGACAAGTACGGTAGATGGAAACGAAGGGACAAGTTTTGGCTGGGTAAACCACGAGCTGATTGCAAGTGGAAAATCCTCTGAACACATTAGCCCTTTTGGAGGAGAAGAACGGTTTTGGTTAGGACCAGAAGGAGGTCAGTTTTCTATTTATTTCAAAAAAGGTGTAGATTTTACTTTCGACAACTGGTTTGTTCCCAAGGAAATTGATTCGGAATCGTTTAAATTAACTTCCGTTTCAAAAAAAGAAGCCAACTTCGAAAAGGAAATGTTGCTAGAAAACTACTCGGGAAATAAATTTGATCTAAAAGTAAACCGAAACATAAAACTACTTGACAAAGCAAGTATTGAAAAATTCCTTGACTTTAAACTTCCCAATGCCGCAAAAGTTGTAGGCTTTAGGTCGGAAAACATAGTGACTAATCAAGGCATAACAAAATGGGATAAAAATTCTGGAATGCTATCTATTTGGATTTTAAGCATGCTCAATGCCGACGAGAAAACTACCGTTGCTATTCCCTATAAACAAGGCGACGATTCGATTTTAGGTAAGATTGTGACAGACGATTATTTTGGCAAAGTGCCTGGTGAAAGGCTGAAAATTAATGAGGGGCTGTTGCTGTTTAAAGCCGACAGTAAATATCGTGCTAAAATTGGTGTTTCTCCAAAGCGTGCTCTTCCCTTGGTGGCAAGTTATGATGCACTCCATGGCGTTTTGACGTTTGCTAGTTTCACTCTTCCAAAAAACAAATTGGACTATGTAAATTCTATGTGGAAAATTCAAGAAAAGCCATTTGATGGAGATGCCATTAATGCCTACAACGATGGCCTAAATCAGGGCAAACAGCTTGGGAAGTTTTATGAAATTGAAAGTTCATCTCCTGCGGCCGAATTGGCTCCTGGAGAATCCATAGAGCATTCACATTCAACCATCCACATAAAAGGTAGTCGCAATGATTTAAATAAGATTTCTTTAAAACTATTGGGTGTTAGCATTGATGCTATTCAAATATAAAAATTTCTCCATCTGTATTACCTTAAATGTGACAAGCCAGAAAGGCTATTTTAAATATTTTCCAGGTATGCTGTATATCTCCATCGTATGTGCGAAAAGCTATTTTTACCCGCAGAAATAGTGTTTTATATTAGAAAGCAAAAAAAGTTTATTAGGTAAAATACTCTTTATTTTACTTCAATCAAAGACCGAAATACACCCTTGTGAAGGTCGGTGCCTTTGCGTAGCATGGGTTTTTTATGACTAAATTAAGCTGTGTAAACAGGAATCCAGTAGGGCCGGCATTGTCTTAAAAGAAAAAGAATATTTGAATAGTTTTGTACCAATTATGATAGAACACTGATTGGTCAGTTAGTATTTATATTTTGTGATTTGGATTAAAAATCCTCAAAATCTAGCTTCGACATCGGGAAGATATTGAAGAGCGAAGAACCAAAGGCTTTTAGAAAAGCCACTACCAGCTTTAAATAATTAAAATAGTTTTCTATAAATAGCCTTGAAATTATTGGATAGTAGTCGATCATTGTTTAAAATTAACATGACTAGTCAACAAGGAAATTAAATCCAATAATAAAAACATTATTTATCAAAATAGTATTAATAAAAGGTAAAATCACATTAGTAATAGTAATATCAAAAACGTATTTTTGTTTAAATAATTCCATGAAAAGTGCAATTTTATCATTAACGACCTAAATGTTACGTTAAAAGAAGAATTCTTTAAATCTAAAACCTAATTTGTTATTTAAACCTTTTAATTTTTTTTAAACGTATGAAAAAAAATCAACGAGTAAGTCAATTACTTACCATTTTTTTTGGGATTGCTTTACTTTCACTACAACATTCCTTTGGTGCTGTATTCATTAAAGTTAATGGTGAAGTAAAAGAAACTTCCGGCGAACCCATGGTGGGTGTTAGTGTGCAGATAAAAGGTACCACCAAAGGAACCAATACCGATATTAACGGGAAGTTTTCTATCGAAGTGCCGGACGGTGATGCAGTATTGGCATTTTCATTTATTGGTTATGAACCCCAAGAAATTAGGGTGGGCAATCAAAGTTTTATTAAAGTGTCTTTGAATGTGGACAGTAAAGCACTTCAAGAGGTGGTAGTGGTAGGATATGGAACCCAGCAAAAAGTAAATCTTACAGGTGCTGTTGGAGTAGCCACTTCAGAAAGAATTCAAAGTCGTCCGATTGCTAACACAGGGGAAGGTCTTCAAGGAGTTATTCCAAATCTAAATGTAAACGTTAGAAATGGTGATCCATCACAGTCTCCAACATTTAATATTAGAGGTTTTCAGTCTATCAATGGAGGAGCTCCTTTGATTTTGGTGGATAACGTTCCTATGGATATCAATCGAATCAATCCGAATGATATAAAAAGTGTATCTGTTCTAAAAGATGCTTCGGCCGCTGCTGTTTATGGTGCTAGGGCTGCATTTGGAGTTATTTTGATTGAAACCAAATCTGGCTCAGCAGGTAAAGTTCAAGTAAATGTAAGTTCTCAGGTATCTTTGGCAAAGCCTATTTTTAATATGGACGTTGTAACAGATCCTTATGAATTTGTATTGGCAAGAAACAAAGCAAACATTCGTACTAGTGGTGTACCTTCTTTCGATGATAATATGGTTCAAGGCACCAAAAAATGGTCAGAGAATCCAACCGCTGAAAACGCATGGGGTGTTTTTAATGGCAATTTGCGTTATTATGGTAACAACAACTACCAAGACCAAATAATGACAGATTTTGCACCTACTCATCAGCATGATGTTTCGGTGTCTGGAGGTTCAGAAAAAAGCAGTTATTATCTTTCTTTGGGTCATTTAAGTAAAGATGGTTATATTAAGCCTGCCAATAATGAGAAGTTTAAGCGTTACAATTTAATGATGAAAGCCGATTTTAAAATTAATAAATGGCTTACTTTAAACGAAAAAGTTATTTTTAATCAGCAAAACAGCGATAAACCTCACTTTTATAATTGGGACGTAAATATAAATACACTAGCTCGTGTTAATCCTACTCAACCCATCCAGTTTCCAGATTTACCATTCTATCAAGTACAAGGAGATAAAGAACAATATGCTCCTTTAGTAGGAAAATATTTTGACGGTACAAACTGGTTTCCGTATCTTTTAGATGGTGGCCGCGAGACCTTCACGAATAATGATCTTTGGCTTACACAAGGTTTAACTTTAACACCCCTAAATGGTTTAAAAGTTATTGGTTCTTATTCTCATAATGCATTCAATAGAGAATACAAAGACGTACAAAGTAAAGTGGATGTAGTTTCTACTGACCTTAGAAACCCAAAACCAATTAGCAACGGATTCAGTGGAGACGACTGGGTAAGAAATGAAAGCAGAGTAAATAGGTATAATGTTTTAAATATTTATGGAGATTATTCTTTTCCGTTTCTACCAAAGAAACACGCTTTAAACCTTCTAGCAGGTTATAACCAAGAAGCTGCCAATTTTAGGTATTCAGGAGCACGTGCCCGTGGATTAATTACACCTTTGATTCCAAACATCGGTGCCACTATAGGTACTCAGGAAACATTTGGTGCGGAGGAGCATTTTTCATTGCGTGGTGCTTTCTATAGATTAGGATATAATTTTAATGAGCGATACTTGTTAGAATTCAATGGACGATATGACGGATCCTCTCGTTTTCCTAAAGAAACTAGGTTTGGATTTTTCCCATCGGTGTCGGCAGGCTGGAGAATAAGCGAAGAGTCGTTTATGAAAGACGTTTCTTGGCTTTCTAATTTAAAGTTAAGAGCTTCTTATGGAACTTTAGGAAATCAAACACTTAGAGACGGCGGGGTAGAGCAATATTATCCTTACATCGCTACTTTTGGAGCTGGACGTGCTCCCTATCAATTTGGATCGGGAATGATTCCTTTAGTTGCAGCTCCAGGTTTGGTGAGCCCGGGCCTTACTTGGGAAACTGTAGTTTCTCAAAATATCGGCCTAGACTTTTCGCTTTTGAACAATAGATTGGATGCTTCATTTGATTTATATGCTAGAGATACCAAAAATATGTTGATGAATGTGGCATACCCAGATTTGTTAGGAACAAATGCCCCTAAAGAAAACGCAGCCGATTTACGCACAAAAGGATGGGAAGCCAGTGTAACTTGGAAAGACAGCAAAGGCAAAAACTTTAGTTATGATGTAACTATTGCTTTAGCCGATGCCACTGCCACCATTACTAAGTTTACAAACCCTACAGGAGCCATTAACAATACCTTTAGAGTAGGGCAAAAGCTTGGAGAGATTTGGGGATTTGAAACGGTTGGTATCTTTCAAACTGCAGACGAAGTAAGTTTAGCCGCAAATCAATCAAGATTAGGAAATAACTGGAGGGCGGGAGATATTCAATATGCAGATTTGAACGGAGATAAAATCATTAGTTATGGAGCCAATACAGTAGGAGACCCAGGAGATCGTAAAATCATTGGAAACTCTACTCCTAGGTACACCTTTGGTTTAAACAGTAGTGTAAGATGGAAAAATTTTCATGCAAACGTCTTTTTTCAAGGCATTGGTAGCCAAGACTTTTGGCCATCTGATGGAAACTGGACTTGGTTTTTCCCTTTCAACGCGGGTCACGTGGAGCGTTATTATCTTACAGACACTTGGACAGAAGAAAACAGAGATGCTTACTTCCCAGCTGCCCACGTTTCTACCAACGATGGAAAAAACAAAATTCAACAGTCTCGTTATTTACAAAATGCAGGTTACATACGTTTGAAAAACTTACGATTTGGGTATGATTTGCCAAATGTTGTTTCAAAGAAAATTGCTATGAACAATGTGCAGGTGTTTGTGGTAGGAGCCAATCTTTGGGAGTTTACTACCCTTAGAAAGCCTCTTGATCCTGAAGCCATTCAAAGTGGAGCAATTGAGTACCCTATGCAAAGGTTGTTTACCTTTGGTATTAACCTATCTTTATAATCTTAAACGTAATATTCAATGAAAAATATACTAATTGCATTTTTACTGATACTTTTTTTTAGCTCCAGTTGTAACGATGACTTTTTGGAGCGAATTCCATTAGATTCTATTACCTCTGAAACTTTTTGGAATACTGAAAGCGACCTTACGGTGTACAACAATAGCTTTTATAACTTGGCTAGAAACGACCAAAATGTGCCTATTATGATGGGTCATGACGAAGGTTTCAATAGCAACTTTTTAAGTATTTGGTACTTAGATGAAATGAGCGACAATGCCACTTCTGTTCATCCTCGTCATAATTTTTATGCACAAATAAGGGCAGGAAAGCACATAGCCACGGTGAGTCCTGACAACTACGGTTATCGCGGCTGGAACTTCGTAAGAGCCTTAAATATTGGCCTTGCCAACTATGGTAAGGCAAAAATTGCCGATGCCATTCGTAACAGATATATTGGAGAAGCTCGTCTTTTTAGAGGATGGTTTTACGCCGATAAGGTGAGTAAGTACGGTGATGTACCTTATGTTGAAAAAGAATTAAATACAGAGTCAGAAGAGCTTTTTGCTGCAAGAATGCCCCGGGTTCAAGCAATGGACAAAATTTTTGACGATTTAGCTTTTGCAGCCAAAAACTTGCCAGATAACTGGGGCGATGGAGGTGCACCTGGGCGTTTAAATCGTTGGTGTGCATTGTTGGTTCAGGCAAGAGTGTGTCTATTCGAAGGAACTTGGAGGAAATATCATGGAATAGCCGGTGGGGACAAATTTTTACAAACTGCCGCTAGTGCTTCTAAAGAGCTGATTGACAGAGGACCGTATCGGATTTTTAATACGGGTAATCCAAACACAGACTATAATTCGTACATGAGGGCTCTAAACGTTTCTGGTAATCCTGAAGTGATGTACTGGAGAAAATATACATTGGGAGTAATTACGAACCATGTTCAGAGTTACTTTGAATATCATGGTGGAGCTACAAGAGATTTTGTGGAGGATTATTTATGTACCGACGGACTTCCAGCAAGCCTTTCTCCTCTTTACAAAGGAGATAACAGTATAGAAGAATCATTTGAAAATAGAGACCCACGTATGCGTCAAACTATACTTCATCCGAGTGATGTGGCATTCTATAAATATCATTTAAGCGATGGGCGTGCGTATCCAAGACTAAATGGAATGGCCGGTGGTAGAATTTCAAATACTGGATATCATGTAATTAAAAATTATAATGCAGACGATATGATTGGTAAAGCTTTCAATACTGCTGAGTCTCCTGCTATTACATTAAGATTTGCCGAAGCATTGTTAATCTATGCCGAGGTGCAAGCCGAAATGGGTAAAATTACACAAAGCGATTTAGATTTAACAATTAATAAACTCAGAGATAGGGTAAAAATGCCTCATCTAAAGTTGGACAAAGTTCCTGTAGATCCGAGATATGCTGCAGATGGTGTTTCACCAATTTTAGCTGAAATCAGGAGAGAGAGAAGAATTGAGCTCTTTAACGAAGGTTTTCGTTACGATGATTTAAGAAGATGGAAACAAGGAGCTAAATTAAAGAAAAGAGCACTTGGGCTAGCCATGAATGCCTCACAAAAAACAAGGTACACGGGTTCAGTTGTTAAACTATACAAAGATCCTATTAGTGGAAAAGAATATTTGGAGCCATACGCAGGTTCAGACTTTGCCATTCCAGAGTTTGATGAGGCCAAACATTATCTGTGGCCAATACCACTAAATTCATTGGCACAGAACCCAGCAATAAAGCAAAATCCGGGTTGGCAATAAAATAATTTTTTAAATGCTTTTTAGAGTAAGCTATGCAAACATGGCTTACTCTTTTTATAAAAAATGAATCGAAAACAATTTGTAAATACCATAACTGGGACTTCTATTGGTTTTTTTCCTTTGAAATACGAGGATAAAAACCTTCCTTCAGAATCCATGGCAATTGGTTCTGTAAAAATCAGGACAGTTAAACCCTATATTTTTAGTAATGCCCTTTATATAAAAATTGAAACAGATGCTGGCATTAATGGATGGGGAGAAGGAGACCATGAGAATACAAACATAATTGGTAAGTTCATAGAAGAAGTATTCAACCCTCTTTTGATTGGGGAAAATCCATTTGATTCGGAGTATTTATGGCATCAACTTTTTTTCGAGGGCTTTGAAAACGGAAGCACAGGAATAAATCCTGGAGCTTTGGCAGCTGTAGATAACGCTTTGTGGGATTTAAAAGGAAAACTAGCCTCATTACCCGTACATAAGCTATTGGGTTCGTCTAAATTGGAAAAAACAGCGGTTTATGGCTCATACGGAAGGAGAAAAAAATCAGGTTTTAAAACTCCACAAGAAATGGCTACTGAGGGCATGAGGTTTGTAGAGCAAGGCTACAAAACTATTAAAGCCAGAATGCAGCTTTATGATAGAGACAAAAACCCTCCTTTTTCTTTTACTTATGATTGCATAAAAGAAGTACGCAAAACTGTAGGAGAAGAAATTGAGCTTTTTGTTGATTTCAACAATGGGTACACCAGCGGTAAAGCCATAGAATTGGGATTGAAACTTTACGAGCATTTCAACATAAAGGCCATTGAAGAACCCGTTTCAAGCATGAATTATCCTTCATTGAGAGAGGTTGTGGATGCTTTACCTTGTGAAATAAATGCGGGAGAACATGAGTACAACCGATGGCAGTTTCGTGAACTTATCACAGTGGGCAATCCTGATTGTTTGAACTTGGACGTGATAAAATGTGCTGGGCTTTCTGAATGTAAAAAAATAGCAGGCATGGCTCATGCTTTTGACAAAGAAATAATGGTACATAACACTCGGCCCACTTTAGCCACTGCCGCAAGTTTAAATTTAATTTCTAGTATTTCAAACGCCGCAAAAGTTCAAGAGTTTTCGGGAATGAGGCCAGATTTAGATCAAAATAAGCTATTTCTTAATTCATTAAAATTCGAAAATGGTTTTTTGTTTATTCCACAAAGTCCAGGCCTGGGTTTAGAAGTAGATGAAAAAGCCATGGAAAAATTTAAACTGAATCAGTAAATTGAGCGTTTTTAGAATAAAATCTTTAGGTTATTTATTTCAAATAGTTTTATGAATAAATTTTGTTTAATTCTGTTCTTGTTTTTCTCATCTTTTTCAACATTCGCCCAAAAGCCAGAAATGTATTTTGGCGACTCAGAAATTGAGAATCGCCCATTTTCTAAAGAT
This sequence comes from Emticicia agri, assembly GCA_945860265.1. Lineage (GTDB taxonomy): Bacteria > Bacteroidota > Bacteroidia > Cytophagales > Spirosomataceae > Emticicia > Emticicia agri_A. The sequence goes on from CAMAQF010000006.1 coordinate 60,746, forward strand.
CCCTATGTGATTTTTTTTAACGGAAAATATTTCATGTATTATTCAGTGCCTGACGAATTTAAAAAAGAATGGTTTATAGGAATCGCCACAAGCTCGGACTTAATGAATTGGGATAAAATTGGAACCATAAAGGGTAAAAAAGGAAGCGTTGAAGAAAAAGGAATATGTGCTCCTTCGGCACTTATCAAGGACGGAAATTTACATCTATTTTATCAAACCTATGGAAACGGAAAGCAGGATGCTATATGTCATGCTGTTTCTACCAATGGAATTGATTTTGAAAGAGACCCTACAAACCCAATTTTTCGCCCAAAAATAAGCGACTGGTCATGTGGAAGGGCAATTGATGCCGAGGTTATAGCCTTCAAAAATCAATACTTTTTGTATTTCGCCACCCGTGACCCAGATTATAAAATTCAGCAACAAGGCGTGGCTGTGGCTTCTATAAATACCAATTTTGATAGAAATAGTTGGACAGAGATACCCAATATGCCCATACTAAAACCCGAATTGGATTGGGAATTGAAATGTATCGAAGCCGCTTCTTGCATACAAAGAGGAAAACATTTGTATATGTTTTATGCGGGGGCTTACAATAACGATCCGCAGCAAATCGGGCTCGCAAAAAGCAAAGATGGAATAAATTGGAAGAGGGTATCAAATGAGCCATTTTTAAAAAATGGTGAAAAAGGGTCTTGGAATGAAAGCGAAAGTGGGCATCCAAATATTTTAAAAGCAGAAAATGGTAAATATTATCTTTTTTTTCAAGGAAACAACGACAAAGGGAAAACATGGTATTTATCAAATGTTGAAATAGGCTGGAACAAGAAAGGACCTTTTGTAATTAATAATTAAAAACAGAATTGTATAAAAAAATATTAGTCTATTTCTTTTTAAAATCATTTGCTTTACTAAAATTCAAGTATACATAAGGATTTGTATTTTAGTAACTTATTAATAAATATGACTCGAAGTACATTTATAAAATCATTAGCATTGACACCCTTAATTTCACGGCTGGGTGCTATACTTTCTTGCCAATTTATTGATTTGAAATCCCAAATAAATGAAAAAGTTACCATTGACAGCATCGTTTTGTATAAATCCATGGGTCAGGTTTTTTTGGTAGTAGGAGCAAATGGGAAATTTGGAATTACACAGTGTAATGACAGAATGCCTCATTTAGTTTCTTTATTAAAAGGCTTAGTTGTATATCATTTTTTAGGTAATGATGCCAAGGACTTGCCTAAATTGGTAGATAATGCTTATAGACTTAATTCGAATTACAAATATGCTGGTATGCCTTTATGGAACTGCATCGGTTCAGTTGAGATAGCCTGCTGGGATTTACTTGGCAAAATTGCTCAAAAGCCAGTTTATCAATTATTAGGGAAACAAGTTCGATCAGACTATGGTGTTTACATTTCTGATTTTAATAGAGATGGGGATGTAGAAGAAATAGCCAATACTTTAAAAAGTAAATTAGAAATCACTGGCGCCAAAGGGGTGAAAGTTAAGGTAGGTGGTCGAATGCAAAATACAAATGAAAATAAAGCTCAAACCCAAAAATATATACCTGCATTAAGAAAAATTGTTGGAGATGATATAATCATTTATGCAGATGCAAATGGATCTTTTAACCAAAAAGAAGGAATAGAAACTGGTAGACTATTGGAGGATTATGGAGTGGAAATTTTTGAAGAGCCGTGTAATTTTGAAGACGAGGACGGAATTAGAGCTGTGACCAAAGCGTTGAAAAAGATTAAAATAGCTGGTGGTGAGCAAGATAGCAGTGTTTATAGATTCGAAAGACTTTCAAAAACCAATGTTTATGATATTTTACAACCGGATTTGTACTACAATGGTGGAATTCTCCGTACACTGCAAGTGGCAGAAATAGCCAAGGAATATAAAAAATTCATAGCACCGCATACGCCGAAAGCAGATCCAGTTATTGCTCCGTTTTGGCAGTTTGCAGCCATTACAGAAAATCTTTACGGTTTGCAAGAATGTGTATATAATCCCAATGAAAAACCGAAAAATTGGTTTACTCCGTCTATAAAAATCATAAATGGAAAAATAAATATTCCGAATACTATTGGTCTAGGAATTGAATATGATAGTGGTATTTTTAAAAGTGCTGAAAAATTAATTTAAAATTTATAAAGCGATGAAAAAAATTAGAATTTTGTTTTTGCTATTGTCTGTATTTCAAGGGTTTTCTCAAAATCTACCTGATCACCCAAGAATTTTATTACTACAAAATGAAGAATCAGGTATAAAAGAAAACCTAAACAAAGATAAAAATTGGGCTTTAATCCACCAGAACATTATGGAAGAAGCCAATCAAATAATTCCGCTTCCTACCCTTGAACGAATTCAAGTAGGAAGAAGACTTTTAGATAAATCAAGAGAGGCATTAAGGCGATTGTTTATTCTTTCTTATGCTTACAGAATGACCAATGGAAAAAAATATTTTGACAGATGTGAAGCAGAATTGCTTAAAATATCCCAGTTTTCAGACTGGAACCCAAGCCATTTTTTAGATGTCGCCGAAATGACCCTTGCAGTGTCAATTGCCTACGATTGGCTGTACAAAGACTTCTCAGAAACATCCCGAAAGCAAATTAAAGAGGCAATTCTTCAAAAAGGATTACTTCCTTCTATGGATGCTAAATATAATTCGTGGCTAAAGGCCAGCCACAACTGGAACCAAGTCTGTAACGCCGGAATGACCTACGGTGCATTGGCCACTTATGAAGATAATCCTACCTTGGCGATGGAAATCATCAATCGTGCAAAAAAATCTATAGAATTACCCTTAGAAGATTACAATCCTGATGGTGCATATCCTGAGGGTTTTGGCTATTGGGGCTATGGTACTAGTTTTCATGTGCTTTTTTTAAGTGTATTACAAAAACTGTCTTTACTCGATAATGCTGTCAATGAAGGATTCAATAAAACCGCCTATTATTACCAGCAAATGTTAGGTTCCTCTGGTCAATCATTCAATTACTCGGATGCAGGCTCGGGCAGAGGAGGCTTAAGCCCAGCTATGTTTTGGTATGCCAATAAGCTTAAAGACAATAGTTTACTTTTTAACGAAAAAAAATACTTGATTGACAAAAAAATGGTTAACAATAGGATTTTACCTGCGGTTATGATTTGGGGAAATGGATTAAGTCTCGATAATGTACCAAATCCGAATAGCAATGTTTTTGTTGGAGCAGGTAAAAGTCCGGTAGCCATGATGCGAACTTCCTGGACCGACGCTGATGCAATTTACTTAGGATTAAAAGCAGGATCGGCAAATGTCAATCACGCCCACATGGATATTGGTTCTTTTGTGGTAGATGCTTTAGGCGAAAGATGGGGTTTAGATTTAGGAATGCAAAGCTATGAGTCTTTAGAATCTAAAGGTGTGGGTCTTTGGAATAAAACGCAAGACGGCCAAAGATGGGAAATACTTCGATACAATAACAGGTATCATAATACATTGACTTTTGATGATGAGCTGCAGTTGGTTCAAGAAAATGCAGAGATTACCCAATCTACCACTGCTCCTAATTTTATGAGTGCTGTTACTGATTTAAGCAATATTTACAAAAACAAAATAAAAGAAGCGAAAAGAGGGGTAGCAATAATTGATAAAAATCTTGTAGTAATAAGAGACGAAATAATCAACAATGAAAAGCCTACTCGCATGCAATGGACCATGGTAACACCAGCGGAAGTTCAAATTTTAGATTATAATACGGTAGAACTTATTCAAAACGGTAAAAAAATGTACTTGCAGGTAGTCTCCAAAAATAAAATTAGCCTCAAAACATGGAGTACTGAACCCGTAAACTCTTATGATGAACCAAATACGGGAACAATCAGGATTGGTTTTGAATCAAACCTAGCGGCAAATGAAAAAAGTGAATTCAGTGTATTCTTGTCTACATCAAAGAAATCAAAGAAAATTAAATCGCTAAAAGAATGGAAATGAGATGGATACCAATTTTAATATCAATTGCGATATTTGGTAAAGCTATAGGTCAATCTAAACCTAATTATGATGAACAAAAAGTTGGAGAATTTGAGTTGATAAATTCTTTGAATATCGATGGAAAAACCATAAAAAATAGCAAAGACTGGGAAGCCAATAAAGCTTTTTGGATTGAGAAGTTTTCAGATAATGTTTACGGCAAAACTCCGAAAGAAGGGCCGAAAATACAATCTAAAGTTTTAGAATCTAAACTCGTGTTTGAAGGTAAAGCTACAAGAGAAAGGATAGAAATTAGTTTTCCAGAATACCCATCGGTTCAAAAAATAGAGATTCTAGTTTATAAACCTAGCAAGAGGCTTGAAAAATATAATCTAATTATGGGTTTAAATTTTCGCGGAAATCATTCGATTACCGATGAATCAGATGTTCCGATAAACCAATATTGGGCTAGTAATGGCGACTTTAGTCAAAATCATAAGTTCATTGAAACAGGAAGAGGATCTGAAAAACACAGGTGGCCGATACAATTGGCGATAGAAAACGATGCAATTTTAGCTACAGCCTACTATGGTGATATAGAACCCGATCACCCTGAAGGTTGGAAATCAGGCATGAGGTCGGTTTTGGGAGACATGAATGCTAAAGAAAATTGGGGAGCTGTTGGAGCCTGGGCTTGGGGAATGAGTCAGATGTTGGATGTTTTGATCGAAAAATATGAAGTTAACACTAAAAATATATTTTTAACCGGACATTCAAGAATTGGCAAAGCAGCATTATGGGCTGCGGTTCAGGACGCTCGATTTACGCATATCAATTCTAATAATTCAGGAGAGGGCGGAGCCGCCTTATATAGCCGAAATTTCGGTGAAACCATCAACGACTTAAACCGAAGTTTTCCACATTGGTTTGCCAAAAAGTTCTCGGATTTTAATCATCAAGCCGAAAAACTAGGATTAGATAGCCATATATTAATCAGCCTGTTAGCACCTAGATCAATTTATGTAGCAAGTGCCGCTGAAGACCTTTGGGCCGACCCAAAAGGAGAGTTTTTGGGATTAAAAAATGCTGAACCTATTTACAAACTTTACAATGTAAAAAGTGATTTGGCTTTCCCTAAAGTTGATTCGCCTATTCATGGAATTTTGTCCTACCATATCAGAAGTGGTAAACACGATATAAATCAATATGACTGGCAGCAGTATTTCAAGTTTATGAATACCTATTTTTCAAAAAAATGAGGACTTTTAAAACCGTGCTTTTTTTGTTTGTATTTTCTTGCTTATCTGCTCAACAAACCACCACTTTAAATACCAAAGACGATGGATTTAGGGGAATTTGGTATTTTATTGGCAAAACTAATAATGAATACGTTCATAAATATAGCGGTGGTTTAGGTACTTATCCTGCCAATCATTATCCTTTTGCAATTTATTCGAAGGCCGCTGACAAAACATTTTTTTGCTATGGTGGAGCGTCTAAAGATTCAATTCCAAGTCTTCTACACGAGGTTTCTTACTTTGACCATAAAACTAAAATGGTTTCAAGACCCACCATAATTTTGGATAAAAAAACTAACGACGCACACGATAACCCCGTGTTGAGCTTAGATGATGCCGGTTTTATTTGGCTTTTTTCCACCTCCCACGGTGTAGAAAGGCCATCCTATATTCACCGCAGTAAAAAACCTTTTGATATTTCAGCTTTTGAAAAAATTGACGCCACACGCATTTTAGAAAACCGCAAAGTCCCTTTTGATAACTATTCCTATTTTCAAGTATATCATCAAAAGAAGTATGGCTTTTTGGCATTAATGACCCACTATGAAAAGGGAATGCTTAAGTATGGAAAAAATAAGCTCAGAAGATCAATGGGGTTTGTAAGCAGCAAAGATGGGGAAGAGTGGTCGGAGATAAAAGATTTGGGAATAATCGAAGAGGGGCATTATCAAACAAGTGGAATAAAGGGTAATAAAATAGGCACAGCCTTTAATTTTCATCCAGATACTGAAAAAGGAGCGGGGCTAGATTATAGAACAAATTTGTATTACTTGCAAACTACTGACTTTGGGAACACATGGAAAACTGCTCACAATAAACAGGTTAAAGTGCCAGTAAATGAAATTAAAAATGCTGCTCTAGTAAAAGATTACCAAAAAGAGGGATTAAACGTTTATATCAATGATGTAGCATTTGATGCAAAAAACAATCCCATAATTTTATATATAACCAGTAAAGGACCCGATCCTGGCCCTCAAAATGCCCCCTACACTTGGAATGTGGCTCATTTAAAAAATCAAAATTGGAAGTTTTATGAAATTACCACTTCTGACCATAATTATGATATGGGCTCGCTTTATGTGGAAGGAAATCTATGGAGGATTATAGCTCCAACCGAACCTTCTCCGCAAGCTTTTAATACGGGAGGCGAAATAGTTTTGTGGGAAAGTAGCAATGAGGGAAAAACTTGGATAAAATTGAAACAGTTAACAAAAAATAGTAGATTTAACCATTCCTATCCCCGCAAACCTCTTTCCGCTCATTCCGATTTTTATGCTTTTTGGGCTGACGGCTACGGAAGAAAAGTGTCAGAGTCTAACTTATATTTTGCTGATTATAAAGGCCATGTGTATCAGTTGCCACAAAAAATGATAAGTGAATTTGAAAAACCTAAACTCATTAAATAACCCTATTTGTATGAAATCATTTAGAACCATCTTTAAAATCATCTTTTTTCAATGTATTGCATTTATATCTTGTTCCAAAAGCCTCTTCCATTCTGAGCCAAGTGGACTTCTCGAACACCCATAAAGCATTATTTACAGATAAACCCAAATAATAATCTGCCGAATCTAATTTGCCCAGCTTTAAATACGAAATACCTATCCAAAAAGGATAACTATGATCCATTGTTAGGTCGATTGGTCGTTTTTGATGGATAGCTTTTAAGTCTATTATTTTATTGGCGTAGTCTTTCATAAAAATACACTTCATAAACCCACGATAGCCTAAATATCCAAGAGTATAGTATTCAACCGCTTTATTCAAAAACCTCATACCATCATAATATTTACCACTTTTGAAGTTCGGCATAGATTTTTGTTGACATAAACGTGTATTTTTTGGCTCTATTACTAAGGCTGAATCTAAGTACATTTGCCATTCAGCCGAATTATAACTGCAGGATTCAAGTAACAAATGCAACTTTATCAGCAGGCGAAAGTTGCTTAACAGCCTCAGCTAACTGCTGAAAAATGAAATTGAAATTTATACTATACACAACATTTATTTTTTATAAATCTAATAAAAAACTAAGCACCAAAACAAAAATATTGAGAAAATAAATATCCTTTACTAACTACCAAAAACATGATGCAATAAATAGGAATGCCTGCCAGGTGCGAACCTAACTGCCCACACCAATTACATTGCGGATGGTAGCAAAGCATTATGGGCGATGGTTTTCAATACAAAAGTTAAGTGAGGCAACACAAAAATGCAAAGAAGGGGTTTTTATTAGGTGCGAAAGGCAAGTTATCAGTGAGGCTGCCGAGAGTATTGGTTTTAAGATTTTAGCAGTAAAAGTACCTTTTAAGCAATTAGAAAAAGATGTACTGAAAGTCTAATGCCCCTAGATAGACCAGTTACTTTCAAGAAAATATTCCGTATTTGTAAATATAATATGGATACATTCCTAACTATACCACTTCAAACATTTCAAATGCCCTAGATAGATTGTCTCAGATTTTATCTGAAATTGAATTTTTTAATTCTATATTATGAAGTGCGTACTAATGACAAGGAATTGATCCCTAAATGTTTATGTTAAGGCTGGGGGTGGGGGTAAAGTGCAGAAACATCCGCTTGATAATACTTAGCGAACATTATTTAATATGTTCGCTTTTGGTTCGCTCAAATCACTTTCGATATGAGAATAGGTGCTTTGGTCAAGACCAATAGCATTGGCTACTTCAGCTTTCGATAAACCTTTTTGTAATCGGATATTGCGGAGTTTAGTACCGTAAGTCATAAATGATAGAATTTTAGGTTGTTGATCTCTAAAGCATATACTAAAACGATCTAAACAAGATTTAAAAGCATAAAAAGGCATTTCGACCGAACTAAACCAAGCAAAAATCGGTAATACTTAAAAGGTTTTATTTGACAGAAAAGAAGGCGGTTATTTTATTGGAAGAACAGAATTTGACTCGCCAGAAGTTGATAATGAGGTACTTGTACCAGCTTCTCAGTACGTAAGAATGGGAGATTTTGCCAATGTAAAAATCAATAATGCTGAAGAATTTGATTTGTATAGCGATTTGGTTTGATTTAGTGCTGAACAAAAATCTTTCTGATTTGGTAAAATAATCTCTCAATTAATCTTAAATCTTCTGTAATAATTTCAGCAGAAGCAGTCATGCCTATTTTATAAGAAAGTTGTTTATTGAAGTTGGTTTTTAAGCCATTAGTCAATTTTACAGTAGCAATAAAAGCAGATGGCTGCCCCGTTGTATTATCCAAAGAGGGTAATTGAGCGATAGTGGCTATTTTTCCTTCTACTGCACCAAATTCTTCAAAAGGATATCCTTGAAATTTTACTAAAATTTTTTGTCCTATTTTGACTTTACCAAAGTTAGTTTGTGGTATGCGTATTTCACCAAAAAATTCTTGATTTTGTGTGCCAACATATATTATTTCTGTACCGATATTTAGTATTTGTTTTTCTTGCAAAAGTCCCGAAAAATAGATGCTTCCATCGGTTGGGCTAATCAACAAATAGCGATTTTTCCAAGATTCTATTGCACTCCGTAGCGTATTAAGATTTTGTTGAAAACTACCTTTTTGCTGTAAAGTAGTATTATCTAAGTCTAAAATTTGTGTTTTTTTTGTGTTTTTCAACGAATTGTTGTTGATAATTGCATTTTCAATGTTTTTAAGCGGCAACTTTTTAGCCAACAGTTTACTTTCTTCACGATAAAACTCTAAGGGTGCAATTACTTTTTGACTGAATAGTTTTTGATTCATTTGAAACTCTTTTTCGGCCAATTCCATATCTCTTTGATATATTTTGTATTGCTCTTCTAATTTACGATTTGTCCTTTCCAATTCTGTAATGTCAATTTCTAATAAATTGCGTCTTTTTTGATAAAACTTATCAGAAAAAAGTGTCGTAATTTGAACATAAACACCCTGAAAGTTTTGGAATTGATTTTGTACTTCTCCAAGATTTTTAAATCCGTTTAAATCCACATTCCCGATTTGATTATATGCTTGCTTTTGAAGTAAATCATCTATTTCTATTAATCGCTCTTCCAAAGCTAAAATCTCATCTGGTTTAGCAGTGCTTTCAATATAACCTAAAATCTCTCCTTTTTTTACTTTTTGGTTTTCTTTAACAGATAATTCTTCAAGTCGTCCATCAACTTTTGCAATAATTGGTTTTGGTATATTTGCAGAAGTCAAACGAAACTCAGTATTTACAACCGTTGGATAATGTACAAACCAACTAATCGAAAATGCGGCAAACAGCACAAAGGATATAACCAACATTCCCCAACGAATTATCCATGAGGGGATTTCTTCTAAAAAATCTCTTACGGCTTCGGTTTGTATGTTTGAAGCATCGTTATCGTTTCTATTATACGAAAGTGCATAATCATCTTCATCATTAGGCATAGGAGTTTTGCCACCGAGTAAATCGGCGAGATTACTTTTCAGTAAAGCATTATTGACGATTATATTTCCTGAATCTTCAGACATTTGTTTTTTTCTTTGCAGTTAAAGAAATTTAATTTCCTAATTCTAATTGATTTTTGACCAACGAATAATAATATCCTTGTTTGGTAACTAATTCACTATGTGTACCACTTTCAACGATTTCTCCTTTATTCAAGACAATAATTTGGTCAGCGTTTTTTACCGTACTTAACCGATGTGCTACCACTACGACGGTTCTTCGACCCGTCGAACCGCCTTTAAAAAAATCATCTAAATTTCGCATAATAACAGCCTCATTATTAGCATCTAAAGCCGATGTTGCTTCATCAAAAAATAAAAATTCAGGGTTTTTATAAACCGCTCGTGCTATCAAAATACGTTGTTTTTGTCCGCCACTAATACCCATTCCACTTGAACCGATACGAGTATTCAAACCGCTCGGCAAAGCCTCTACGAATTCGATTATATTAGCTGTATGCAAGGCATTTTCGAGTTTTTGACGATTTATTGAGCCATTTACATCTGATTCACTCACATTTCGAGCGATAGAATCGGCAAAAATATAACCTTCTTGCATTACTACGCCACATTGACTACGCCAAAAATTATAGCTCATATTTTTGAGATTTGTATTGCCGACATAGATATTCCCATTTTGGGATTCATAATATTTAAGCAATAATTTTAATAGGGTTGTTTTGCCGCTACCACTTGCCCCAACTATTGCTGTAACTTTTCCTTGAGGAATTGTTAAGCTAATGTTTTTTAAAACCAATGCAGATGCACTACTTCCATAACGAAAATCAATGTTTTCTAAGTGAATTGATTTATTGCTTGGTAGTTCGGCAATTAATAAATCATCTTTATTTTCTTCGTTGGTTTTATTATGAATTTCAGATAAACGCTCAATACTCAATTTGGCATCTTGGTAGCTACGAATAAAAATGATAAAATTATTGATAGGCACATTCATTTGCCCAATTATATACTGCACCGAAAGCATTGCTCCCAAAGTAATTTCGCCATTGATAACCGACCTTGCAGCAATATAGCTTATAAAAATATTTTTGACTTGATTAATGAAATTTCCGCCTTCGTTTTGGGTTTGTGATAAGGCCAAACTACGAATATTTAATTTAAACAAACGTGCTTGAATCGCTTCCCACTCCCAGCGGCGGCGTTTTTCCGAACCATTCAATTTAATTTCCTGCATTCCGTTGATAAGCTGAATCGTACTACTTTGATTGCCCGATGCTTGGTCGAAATACAAATAATCAATTTTGGCTCGGCTGCTCAGAAATAATAACACCCAAGCCATATACAATGCAGAACCGACAAGAAAAACCCAAAACAGCAGTGGATTATAATAAAACAGAATTGCACCAAAAATGATCAAAGTAAAAGAAGAAAATAGTACATCTAAGGTTGTGGCAGATAAAAATGCTTGCACACGGTCGTGGTCACGAATACGTTGCAGAATATCGCCAGTAGTTTTGGAATCAAAAAACGCAATGGGCAGATTCATTAATTTCATCAAGAAATCTGACAACATTCGGAGGTTTACTCGGCTGGTGGTATGCAACAAAATCCAAGAACGAATAATACCGATGCTTGATTGCGAAATAAAAAGCACTAATTGAGCAATCAGAATTAAGGAAACAAAGTCAATATTGCGAGTATTAATACCAGTATCTACGATTTGTTGCGTAAGAAAAGGCAATGCCAACTGCAACATACTTGTTACAAAAAGCCCAATAAATAGTTGCGTAATATAACCTTTATATGGTCTGAAATAACGAAAAATAAAACCTGTTAAAGATTTTTTGACACCTTTTTGCTCCTTTTGTTCATAAAATAAAGGCGTAGGCTCAAACAATAGCAATACCCCCTCTGATTCAGAGCTTGGTTTCTTTTCTGGAATCCAACCTTTGATAAAATCTGCTTTTGTGTAAGTGATTAAACCATGTGCAGGGTCACCGATTATCAACTTTTCTTTGTTAGCTTCATAAACAACTACATAATGGCGTTGTCGCCAATAGGCAATGCAAGGCAAAGGAATCTGTTCGGATAAAGTTTCATAAGTAACATTGAGAGCCAAAGAACTAAAACCTATTTTTTCTGCCGCATCAGCAAGGCCTCCGAGGGTTGTCCCATCTCCTGTTTGACTTGCTATTTCTCGCAAATAATCTCCATCGTAAGATTTACCATGAAACTTACTAATCATACGTAAGCACGTAGGACCGCAGTCTTTTTGGTCATATTGGCGATAAAATGGGTATTTTTTACTCACAATCAGCTTTCCAATTAGTAGTCAAAGAATAATACTTTATTTTTCGTTGTTTATGAGTTCCCAAACTTTATCATTATAATTTGCTTTTGTGAATCCTGTCAGTTTTTCAAGCGATTTATAGTAATTCTCGTTGCCTTTTTCATAGGGTCCACAATTCAAGAATTCCCAAACACCATCGAAACCTTTTTCTTTTTCTATTTTTTGGACGATTAACGCATTGACAACATAATCTACCATTAAATGCTTCTCTTGACTTTCTCCAAAATTTACTGGTTTGTCTTTGAAGTCTGCCCATTTTGCGTTTTTATCAGTAGCAACTTTTTCTTTAAATTGTTTAAAAATATCTTGCCAACTTATGCCCCAACTTCCACCATACAAATAGGCACAAGCCTCATCGATTGATTTATTTACTTTTCGTCTTGAAATAACCAAACTTAATCTATCATGCCATAAATCATGCGGGTCAAATTCATTGAAATTGGCACTATTGCTTCCTAAAACGATGAGTTTTTTATCGCCTACGGTTGAACTCAAATTGTTTTGAGGATAACCATTATAGTCTATTTTATAATCAACACCTATTAATTTTTGTAAGGCAACAAAATCTGAACATAAATAAAACTCACTTAATTTATTGACAGATTTTAGTTTTTTATCAAATTTTGTTGCCAATTTGTCAAACTCTTGTAATTTTTCTTTGTTGATAGAGTTTTGAAAACGAAAAATGTTATTACCAACTTTTTCAGTTTTCCAGTATTTTGTATTGCGAACCAACGGAGAAGAAAATAAAAAAGAATTGTTTGTTTTATGAGCAATAAATTCAAAACTCCCTGCTAAAATTGGTGTTTTTTCATTGACACCGATGTACGAAACTTTGATTAAATACTTGCCATCTTCAATAGCTATGACATTTGTTAAGTAAGGTTTATAAAAGAAGTCATCTTTAAATCTACCGCTTTTCTCAATCCCATTTACTTCGTCAAGCTGAATAAACGTTTCTATTTTTTCTGCTGGAAAAACCAATATATTTTCTTCGTTTGGTTTTTGAGCTAAAATCAAAAATTCGTTGAGTGATGAAATGAGTTGTTTGCTTATTGTGCTATCTTGGGGTAAATAAATATTAGGACTTACTATCAATCGGCTTGTTTGAGCATAGACTACCGAACTTATTAGTAAAAACAAAAAGAGTAATTTTTTCATACAAAAAGGGGTTTTTGAATTGGATTTAAGATTTGAAATAAGTTGTATTGAAAAGTATATGGTTGATTACTGTAATCGAATGAGGCTAATTCTTTGCCATATTCTTGAAATATTGTACTGAATCCTTCTGAAAACTGTTTATGATAAGCTAAACCTTCATCTGTCAAAATTTCAGTATTATTCATCAATTGAAGGTCTGAGTAAAATTTGCCCATATAAAAACCCATTCTTCCGAGTGCTTCGTGGCATTGTGTTTCATCAAATAAATTACCAGATTTTATCACTTTATCCAAAGAGTGTAAAATAGTTGTATAAGTAAATAAGCCATGAAAAGCCCCATAAACCCCTCTACTTTCTTGTGGATTTGGCGTGAAACCACTTAGAGGAGAATCTTTGGCTACTTTCAAAAACTTATTGGTTTCAAGCGTAAGTACATTAAAAATGATATGCCCGCATTGGTGGGCAATATCATCTATGAAAAAGACAACTGATTTCTGCTTGTTTTCGATATTAAAGTAGGCTGTACCTTGTTGCATAATACCAGCAAAGGAGTTATGATTGGGACTACTGAAAACGACAAATTCACGAGTAAAATCTTCAATCAGCTTCCAAAAATCAGGTAAATTGTTTTGAAAAAATATGGTAGCTTCTGCTAATTGTGTTTGGTGTTTAGCCAAAGATTGTTCAACGGATTCATCAAATATTACGCCATCTTGATAGCTCAAATGGTCGGTTGGGTGCAAACAAACACGAATATTGCTATTTTTGACGAATTGATTGGGGATAAGTTTCTGAGTAATTTCTTCATCAGAAAGTGTAAAAACTTCATAAGGATTTGCTCGAATATAGCCTAAATTTGGAAGATTAACCAAACCAAATAAATCAGCTTTGAGTGTTACTTCTGATGGGCGTTTTTCTTCTATAATATACCCAAGTAGCGTTTGTTCCAAAGAAATTTTGTTTTCTGAACCAATATCAGAAAGAAAATAACAGAAACAGTTGGGTTCTAAAAATAGTGTATCATTTTCATAATCTAACAAATCAAAAAGTTGCTCGTTTTCTTGGTATATCGCCATTCGGATTGTGTCTGAAAGAGTTGCTTGATTGTTAAAAATCAAAGACTTATTGAGATTAAGTTTTAAAACAATTATCATTTTGTCCAAGTAGAAACGATTAGCAGAATTAAATTGTATATTGAATGAAATAAAATAGAAAAAAAGATGTTATATTTTAATCTTACATATCCAAAGAATACACCTGTTATGATTTGAGGTAATAATAAAAATGGAATATAATATAGCATTTTAAGATTTAGGATATAGTTAAAGTTACTAAGATGAGGTAAAGCAAAAAATAGAACTGAAATATAAAATATCAATCTTGGTTTCATAGTCCAAAACAATAATAATTTATTTTTCTGATTATGAAACAGCGTTAACCCAATAAATACAGCCCCTCCTGAAAATAATGCGAATGCTATATTAAATATTAAATGGTCTTCTACTTCATACATTGAAGATTTTGTAAAATAACAACTAATATAATAAACCAAAAGTGTTATTACGATAGAGATATTAATAACTGAAAATTTTAATCCTAATCGATGTAATAATTCTTCAAAAGTAGGACTTAATACACATAACAAAATCACTTTATAGACAACATCCTTATTTTTGAGACTTAAAGTTAATAAGTTTGTTGGCTTTGTAATGTTAAAATAGTAAAAGAAAAAGAAGCTTACTATTATAGCAAATAAACTAAATAAGAATAATACAACAAGTAATAAAATACTTTTTTTTACTGTATCAAAACTATATTTCTTGTAATCTTTTTTTACAATACCGCTATTCAATAAATAAAAAAACTCCTTTAAAATGTTTATCATTGTAATTCTTTTATGCAATAAGAATAAAACAGTTATGGATTTTTTTCGCTTTTTAACAAACTTAAAAACGAATGAGACTTGGCTAAAATCATGTTTAATTGAAAAAATATCTATTAGCCCATAAGCAAAAAACTTCCTGTAAATCACTTATAATAAACATTTTATAAAAAACTAAATTTGCCTAATGAATGTCTAATATCTATGCATATCATGATAGTTTTTAGAATACATAAGAAATAGTATTTCATTTTGAATATCTAAAATTTGTTGAACCATTATTTTTAGTCCAACAAATTTTTTAAATTATTATCATTTACTAGTATACGAACCATAAGAATCATTCGCATATGTTGAATGTGTGAAAGCGTGTTTTACTTCCGACCAAAAATGACACCAATCAAAATCTCCACCACTAATGTTTTCTAAATTTTGAGTTACTTGCTCTGCTTTCTGAGCCTTCAACTCTTCTAATGATAGTCTTTTCATTGTTTTTGTACCGAAAGGATTTATAGCCACAGCACCGTTGCTGTTGTTTGTTTTTCGGTGCTGCAATTTGGGCTACTTTTGCAAATTTAGCACGATTATATGATAGATATATTATAATTATTTCAATATATTTTATAATTATTACTTATAAAATACTTATATTTACCGTATAATAATTTTAAAGGGGTTTAAGAAGAAATCTAATACAAATAAAATCTTCGCTTTTTCATCAAAGTTTTTCTAAAATTTCATCAACTTCAAAAGTAGTAATCTGATAAGGATAATTGGCATAAGATTCATTATCTTCATTCATTCGATAGCCATTTGCTATATTTGCTTTTGCTTGAACTAATAATGCTTTTGCTTCTTCTTTTTGGTTTATTTGTAGTAAAACCATTGCTTTATAGTACTCAACATCTGGAAAATGTGAGTTTTGAGCCATAGCATTTTCAAAGTATGATAAGGCCTCTTTATATTTTTTTTGCTTGAATTTTGTCAGTCCCCAATAAAACCAATCCACATAATGGACTGCTTCTTTGCCTTTTAGTAAAGCATTATTGATAGATAAACCTAAATAATAATCTGCCGAATCTAATTTATTTAACTTTAAATACGAAATACCTATCCAAAAAGGATAACTATGGTCCATTGTTTGGTCGATTGGGCGTTTTTTATATATAGCTTTCAAATCTATGATTGCATTGCCATAATCTTTCATAAAAACGCACTTCATAAAACCACGATAGCCTAAATATGCCAGTGTATCTAACTCAACTGCTTTATTCAGAAACCTCATACCATCATAATATTTGCCACTTTTGAAGTTAGGCATTGATTTCTGTTGCCATAAACGTGTATTTTTAGGCTCTATTGCTAAGGCTGAATCTAAGTACATTTGCCATTCAGCCGAATTGTAGCTGAATGTATGCCAATATTCTTTTGTAATGTATTTTTCTTTTTTTGCTTTCAAAATACTATCATTTTGAGCAAAAGAAGAAAATATCATCAACAAGAGTGTACAACTAAGGCACAATTTCTGTAACTTTTCCATACTCAATTTTGAAAGTAAAGTAGGTATAGTAATCAAATTTTCGACTTTCATAAGTTCCTATTTTCCAGTTTTCTAAGGTTTTGACAAAAGTTAATAAAGCTTCAATATATTTTTCTTCAAAGTTTATTTGTTTGTAACTATTATCAATTTGATAGATTTCAAAATTCCCTGTTTGCCCTTTACAGTTCACCACGAAACGAATTGTAATAAAGCCATTCATTTGCTTTGGTTGATAAGTCAATGTTCGATTTACTTCCTCTGTTAGTTTTTCGGAAGAAAGAGGATATTTTGTATTAAAAGAATAATATTGAGGTTTCCATTTATCAGTAAAAGCATTATCACACAACTTGAAGGACTCTTGCTGTGCAATACTAATTATTGGAAAGAGAAAAAAGATAAGTTTCATTTTATATAATCTAAAAATGCAGGTATAAATGCCACCATATTTAACAAAGAATGCGATAGAACAGAATAAAAAATACCATATTTCAATCTTATGTAACCAAATACAATTCCATAGATGGTTTGTGGTAATGTTATCAATGGCATAAGTAGCAACGTTTTGAAGTTGAGTTCAAAATTAAAATAATGAAATACTCCAAATAAAAAGACTGAAAAATAAAAAACTTGTTTGCGATGATTTGACCAAAAATCAGTCAAAAAACTGTCTGTTTTTTGTGAAAATGTGAGAATAAATAAGGTAACTATTCCGAAAAGTAAAGCAATTAATATATTAGTAAAATAACTATTCATTGATTTGAAATACTCCGAAATAGAAAAATGAATTATTATCAAGAAAAAATAACTTAAACAAGATGTCATTATTGAAAAATTAATTCGAGAATATTTTAATCCTAATCTAAATCCTAATTCTTCAATTAGCGGAATATAAAATATGTAAGAAATAATACTGAATATAGCCCCATTTGATACAATAAACTCATTTGTACGATTAATTGGATATGGGATATTCAATACTTTTAGAAGACAAACACTAACGATAATTGTAGTTACAGAAGTAATTAATGATAATAACAAAGTACAAACAATTTCATTAATTTTAACTTTTAATGAAATGTTACTTTTTTCAACATACCCTTTTGAAAATAATATTTTTATATTTTGAACATAGACTCCTATCATAAACTTAATTGAGAAATTGTTAAAAAAGTCTTACAAAATATTAATGTTTATTCTAAAAGGTTCTGCATCTGAGTGGGTACTCATGCGTCAGTTCAGGAGTAGCATAATGCCCCATGTTATGAATAGTTCCGTTGGCGGTTACTAAAATTCCCGATGAACTTTTACCCAAAGCATTTTGTGCTTTTTGTAGAATGCCCAAAGCTTTCTGATAATTAACGTTGGTTTGGGCAATACCTGCTGTAAAAGACAAGAAAAAGAATAGTGATAAGAAAAATTTCATGTTATTTTATTTGAGAGGGTTTATTGCTTGAAATAGTTTGTAGTTAAATAAATATGGTTGGTTTTTGTAATCCAACGAGAATAATAATGACCTGTATTTTTTTTTGATTTTCTTGTATCCACTCAAAAACATTTCATAAAACTCAAATCCTTGGTTTGTTAAGATTCGCTTATCGTTCATATGTTCCAAATCTTTCTGGAATTTGTCCATATAGAAACCTAATCTACCGATTGCTTCATGCTTTTCATTTTCATGAAAAATGCTATTATCTAAACATTTATCCAAAGAGTGTAAAATGGTAGTGTAGGTAAATAGCCCATGAAAAGCACCATAGACTGTTCTGCTCTCTCCATCAATATAAGTAAATTCTTTAAGCGGTGATTCTTTATGAACTTTTAGAAAGTTTTCAACTTTTAAGGTTAAAGCATGGTATATTACATGACCACACTGATGGGCAATATCATCCACGAAAAACAATTTTTTTCTCGTTTCGTTAGCTACATTAATAAAGCCTACTCCATAATAAGAAAGTGCCGCCATTGAGTATTGAGTTTCACTATTAAAAACAACCAACTCTCGGCATGTTGTTTTTAATAATCTAAGAAAATCTGGCGTTACATTTTGAAAAATACTTGCCGTATTATCAATGATTCTCTGGTACTTTATTGCAGTATCTTGCACAGTTTCAACAAAAGTTGTCTCAAACCGTTGAGTTATTAAGTCTGTTGGGTGTAAACACAACCTTATTTTAGTTGATTCAACATAAATGTTAGGAATAATTGGCATGGTTCCGCTCTTTGTAATAGCCTCTTTATCTTTTATTTTATACAAAATTCCCTGAGAATTAGGTTCTATTTTTAGGTAACCGATATTTGGAAGATTAACCATTCCAAATTTATCTGATTCAATAATTATTTGTTCGGGTTTTGACTCACCGCTTATATAACCATAAACAGCTAGTTCTAATGAAACTTTATTTTTATAGTTTTTATTTCCGCTGAAATAATGGAATAGAGTTGGTTCTAAAAAGATATTATCGTCATCATAAATTAATTTCTGAAAAAGGGATGGGTTTTCTTTATAGAAAGCTAAACGAATCATATCTGACAATTCTTGTTGGTTTTGAACAACCAAATTTTCATCAATCAAGAAATCTAAAACGTGTATCATCATTTGGATTAGTATTACTTTATTTGTAAAAACTTAATTCTTTTTTTATGTAATCATTCATATTTTCTTTTTTCACTAAGAGTAATTTTTCAATTATTCTGTAAATATACTCGTCTTCTTGTCCTGAATTAAGTACTTTATCAATTCCTAAAATCCCATGCTTTTCATAAATTTTTTTACATAATAACCCCGCAATTGCATAATCAACATTCGT
Source organism: Emticicia agri (assembly GCA_945860265.1). GTDB lineage: Bacteria > Bacteroidota > Bacteroidia > Cytophagales > Spirosomataceae > Emticicia > Emticicia agri_A. The sequence goes on from CAMAQF010000006.1 coordinate 80,170, forward strand.
AGTTTTTTTAATTGGTGTATGATTTTGTAAGTCTAAAAGATTCTGAAAGTCTATTGACTGACTCTTGATTTCGGCGTTCAGATTCGACAAATGCCATTCAAGAGGTTTGCCCAAACTACCGCCAAGAAAAGTGGCTATTCCCTCATCCCAAAAGGAATGATATTTTTTTAAATACTTTTGTGATGTATATAAATGTATCAATTCATGTGGATATGAAAACCTTTTATTTCCTGCAAAAATTCTTTTATTATGAACATCCGTTATAGAGGCATCTTCATTTCTATCAAAAAAGGTTAAATGATAATCAAACCCTCTAATTTCTTGAATCTCTTTAAAGTTATTACACACATAATAATCAAAATTGTTTAATTGTATCCCAAACCAAATATTGAAAGATTCAATTTTTTGTCTCATTTCCAATATTTCTAATGTGTCAACTTGTATATTTGGGGCAGATATGTAGTGAATTTTATCAATTGTTTTTTTATTCCATTTTAATGTATTCGCCCTCAATGAAGATAATATTTTGAATTGCTTACTATGTTCATCTTTTTCTAAGTAGAAATTGTATATGCCAGTAAATTCAGATTTAATACTCATAAACGCAACTTTTACTCGCGTCAAACCCTCAAACTCATCAATAAAAATAAGTGTTGGTTTATAATAAAAATAATCTTGATAGTATTCGCTGTTTTGCAATGATACTATTTCGATATCAATAAAGTTATTAACTGTATCTTTTGAACTCCAATTTTGTTTCCAACTTTTATTTTGGATTTTATTATTGAAATAACTATCTATACATTTTATTACTTCTGTATAATCACTGTTATTTTTGTAAGGGGTATTCAAAGACAGTACACTATTCTCTTTTTGAGAAATACATTTGGTTGTGAAAAGACAAAATATTACTAAAAATTTGTTCATAATTAAAAAAATTAAAAGTCGCTGAGTTAAATTACTCAGCGACCCATAAAGTTTTACTGCTTACTAAACTTTGTCCTAGTCGCGTCGGAAGGCATAACTGTACTTGGCTTACCATAACCATTATGACAATATTCTTCTGTTCCGCCTTTGATTGCTTCCAAGTTCATAATTTGACTTGTTGAATTTGCCTTCAACTCTTCTAATGATAATCTTTTCATTGTTTTTGTACCGAAAGGATTTATAGCCACAGCACCGTTGCTGTTGTTTGTTTTTCGGTGATGCAATTTGGGCTACTTTTGCAAATATAGCACGATTATATGCTGCTTATATTATAATTATTTCAATATATTTTATAATTATTACTTATAAAACACTTATATTTTACTTATAATAATTTTATTGAGGTTTGGTTGTAAATAAGAGAAAGATTTATAATCTTGCAAATCAAAATCTATGCTGTAACTTTTATGAACAATCTTCTTGCTGATAATATACGAACCAAACGCCTCGAACGAGGCTATAAACAAGAAGTCTTAGCATTCGAATGTAACATGACACAAGCCAATATTTCACATATCGAAAATAGAAAATCAAATCCCTCTGAAGAAGATATAGAAAAGATAGCTAAGGTTTTGGATATAAGGCCCGAAGAACTTAAATATGGTGTAAAAGAAATAAAAATTGAACATCATAATCACCCAAATTCTACAAATCCAAATCAAATCAACAATGGCGTAGCA
>CAMAQF010000007.1 GCA_945860265.1 Emticicia agri
GGTACACATTATTAAGTATGAAGACTTTAGAGCTAATCAGCAACAAGCATTAATTTACATTTTGCTTTTTTTAGGCTTAGACGATTCTACTTTCAATAACTTTGAAGAAAAGCAAATATATCATTTTCCATATACAACCGAAATGGATACAGCTTCTTTCAAGCTTTTGTATGAATTATTTATTCCTGAAATTGAAAAAATTGAAAAAATATTAAATTGGAACTGCTCCGACTGGAAATATGACAAAATATGATTTAATTTGGTTGGCATCTTACCCGAAATCGGGCAATACTTGGCTAAGGTGTTTTTTTTCTGCCTTATTTTACGAACAGGATTTTGATCTAAACAATCTTGAATTTGATGAGGTATATGCCAATCAAGCTATATTTTCGATGTTAGTAAAAAAAAACATTGCTTATTTTGACGAATATAATTTAGAAATAGAAAGAAGAAAAGTCTTAGATTTTTATTTAAAGACTAAACCGTCGCCATATCTCCTTAAAATTCACGATAAATATACGCTTTCAGCTTATGATGATTTACCTATTTTTCATACAAATCGGCCGACTGCCATAATTTATATTGTTCGCAATCCTTTTGATCTTACTATATCCTTTTCCAAATATTTAGGGTTAAGCGTTGATGAGATTATTAATAGATACGTGTGTAAGACAGGAGCAACAGTCTTTATGGATCATCGTTTTCCAAGGCAAATTGGAACTTGGCAAGAACACTTGATGAGTTGGAAAGAGCAAACGGAAATTCCTGTGATTTTTATTCGTTACGAAGATTTGAAGATGAATCCTTATCAGAATTTTAAAAAAATACTTTCCTTTTTATCACTAGATTTTACGGAAGAAAAAATTCGAGAAGCCATTAAGAAAAGTGATTTCAATACCTTGAAGCAAATGGAAAGTATGGGAGGTTTTAGAGAGCGTTTATTGGCAGATATTCCTTTTTTTCACTCAGGTGAAATTGATAAGGGGGCAAAAGAGTTAAGTTATACTCAAAAACAAAAAATAAAAGACCAAAATCAAGAGGCAATGGAAATGTTTGATTATTTGTAAACAGGACCTCTAATTGAAAGTACGCACAAAAAGAGGCCATATTGATTAATTAAGATGGTTTGTAAAGATTTATTTCACCTACCCCAAAAGGATCTCCTCCATTGAGATTCAACTCTTGCATCTCAGGGCTTACCCATTCTTTTTTAGCATTTTGCTCTAATTCTTTTTTTTCTAAGTTATTTTCCATGATAAATAGTGGTTTTTTATAACAAATATAATCATTTTTTTTTAATAAAATTTTTTTAAAAAATAATTTAAGTGTTATCCTATTATTTCCGACAAATTTAGTAAATAAAATATTATTTTAAATAAAAAGAGAAAATAAAGAATTTTTAGTAAGTATTTCACCAAAAAGAATTAATTACTTTTCAGGCTCTATCAAAAACATTTTATTTGATAAATAGAAGAAAAAGAATCATTCACATTTTTTTAATGATTCTTAATATTTTGCAATAACTTTACATATTTCTAAAATAATAAACTATCGACTTCGAATCAAAAACCATGAAAAAAACACTTTTATTACTCTGCCTTTTTGGCTTAATAATCATTGAAGCTAAAGCACAAAAACTTCGAGGAACAGACAAAAGTCCAATGGATATGGCGTATTATCCTGATAATTTTGCCCATGACCGCAAATTTGCTCCAAAACTCATTGGCGATATGCCCGCTATTGTGCGTATAACTTATAGCCGACCAGCCAAAAAAGAGCGTGAGGTTTTCGGGACTAAAATTGTGCCTTATGGAGAAGTTTGGCGTTTGGGAGCTAACGAATCGAGCGAGATAAAGTTTTATCAAGATGTAACGATTCAAGGCAAGAAAGTAAAAGCAGGAACATATTCGCTTTTTGCGATTCCAACGGCTACTGAGTGGACAATTATTTTGAACAATGATCTCGATTTTTGGGGAGCATATAGCTACAACAAAGACAACGACGTGTTGCGTATAAGTGTACCGACAAAGAAAACCGACGAGGTAGTAGAAAACTTCTCAATTCAATGCATAAAAGGCATCAACGATAAAGAAACGACTATGAAAATGGCTTGGGATATGACTTTGGTTGAAGTACCGATTTCGTTCTAATCAATTAAAAATACGAATATTTCACAAAAAATGCCCTAAAGCACAATCTTTAGGGCATTTTTTAAGTGGTATTTTTGGCAAGAAAATGTACTTATAATTAAAAAAAATAGTTTGCGAAAATTCGAAGCGACGGTCTCCTCTGAACCTCTGCAACTCTGTGCCTTTTGAGTATAATTATTGTTTTTCTACATTACGCAACTGCTCAATTGTTACAAATTCGAGTGCTTTTGCATGAGTTGCTTCCAAAATTACTGGTGGAGCTACGCCCGCATTATATGCTTCTTTCCAACGAGCAGCACAAAGACACCATTTATCGCCTGCTTTTAATCCAGGAAACCCATAAGCTGGATAAGGCGTAATGAGGTCGTTACCACGAGCTTTTGAGTACTGCAAAAATTTATCTGTTACCACAGCCGCAACCACATGAACGCCTGCATCGAGGTCGCCAGTAGAGCAAAAGCCATCTCTATAAAAACCCGTAAGTGGTGATTTTCCTGCTATTTGTAGGTCAGTTCCGAGTACATTTTTTTCGCCTTCCTTTGTCATAATTTTGTTGTTTTTAGTTTGTTTTTTCGCGGCTAATGGTCCACAACCTGCTTTCGATTGATTGGCAGGAACTTTGTTTTGTGCAAAAACCGATACACACACAAATACTAAGAATATGATTTTCATTATTGCTAAAGGTCAAATTTATATTGAATGAACCTATTGCACAGTAAAATGTTTATTTTCGGTGCAGAACTATTGGTTATTCAATCAAAAATACGCTAAAATCAATCTTTTGAACAAGCTAACTCTACCAGTTTTTGGTAAAAAACAATTAGAAAAAGATTATTAGAATATAATTAACTCACTAGAAAAGAAAACTAAAATACATTTTTTGGGGTTTTAAAACAAGGCTTTGAATATTTCGTAGGCCTTCTTTTTTTTCAGATTGTATGGAAAAGTATCTAAAAATCATTCAAGGAGCATATACGGGCTATTTCAATTATTTCATTAACGAAATGCTCAATCCAAGCTGGCACAACTATTTTTACTGGTTAGTGGGAGCTTCTTTGGCTATTTGGTTGCTTGAAATCATGTTTCCGTGGCGAAAAAACCAGCCTTTGATTCGTGAACATTTTGGGTTGGATGCCTTCTATTTATTATGGAATTATTTTCTTTTTTCGCTTATTGCCTACAATGCCCTTTCGATGGTCGGCGTGCAGGCATTCAAAGATTTTCTTGGGCTTTTTGGCATCACAAATATTGTAGCAGTCAATATCGAGCAATTACCTTTTTGGTCGAAAATCCTCATTATATTCGTCGTCCGTGATTTTATGCAATGGTCTATTCATCGTCTTTTGCATAATGTTGATTGGATGTGGGAATTCCATAAAGTGCATCACAGTACCGAAGAAATGGGATTTTCTGCCCTCCTACGCTACCATTGGATGGAAAACGTGATTTATCGCAGCCTAGAGTACATTCCGTTGGCGATGGTAGGCGTTGGTTTGACCGATTTTTTTATCGTTCATATTTTTACCCTCATCATTGGTCAACTTGGTCATGCTAATCTTAAAATAAATCTTGGTCCGCTCAAATACCTACTCAATGGCCCACAAATGCACCTTTTGCACCATGCAAAATATATGCCGGCAAATCACCCAAAAGGCTTTAATTATGGTATAACTTTGAGCGTTTGGGACTTTATTTTCAAGACAAACTATTGGCCATCTGATGATGAAAACCTTCCAATTGGCTTGCCTGACGACGAGCATTTTCCAAAAGATTTTGTTGGTCAAAACGTAAGGCCATTTCAACGAATATTTAGAAAGAAATAAGCAAACACAGAAATTTATTGTATTTTTAGGGAAAAATTCAACCTCCCTTAACTCCATTTTAAATGAAACAATCATTTGTTCGTTCTAGCTATATTCTAGCAAGTCTTGCTGGGATGGCTGGTTTATTTGCTTTTAGAAACCTCTCCGAACCACCTGTCAAGAAAAACACAGTCGCTGTTGCTGATGCAATCAAACTTCCTGCAGGATTTTCGGCCACCGTTCTTGGTACAGAATTAGGGGCAACTCGCCACCTTACAGTTTCAAAAAACGGCGATGTTTATGCCAAACTTTCAAAGTTAAAAGACGGTAAAGGCATCTTACTCATGCGTGATACCAACAAAGATGGCGTAATCGACATAACCAAATATTTTGGAAATTACCCCGGCACGGGAGTGACTATCAAAAATGGTTACTTATATGCTTCATCGAATACTGGTGTTTTGCGTTATAAACTAAATGCAAATGAAGAAATCATTGATCTAGAAAATCCAGAAAAAATTGTGGATGGATTGGTCGATAAAGGACGTGACAACGCAAAACCTTTTGTAATTGATAATGCCAATAATATTTACGTAACGGTAGGCTCATACAACGACCCTTGTCGTGAAAAAGGCACTGGAAAAGGCATTATGCCTTGCTCAATTTTGGACTCAGCGGGCGGAATTTGGAAATTCAATGCCGAAAAAATGAATCAAACATTTTCAGACGGAATCCGCTATGCAACAGGGCTAAAAAATGCCGTTGGAACGGCTTGGAATTCAAAAACCAACTCGCTTTTTGCAACTGCACATGGTCGTGGACAATTCCATGATTTTTATCCTCAATATTATACGCCACAACAAAGTGCTGAAATGCCGGCCGAAACATTGTACGAACTCCACCAAGGCGATGATGCAGGTTGGCCCTATATTTATTATGACCAATTTCAGAAAAAGAAAATTGTTGCTCCCGAATACGGTGGAGATGGCAAAAAAACTGGTGGTGAAAAAGCACTGAATCCAATTGTGGCATTTCCGGCACACTTAGGGCCAAACGACCTGCTTTTTTATACTGGAAAAATGTTTCCAGCCAAGTATCGTAATGGTGCTTTTATTGCTTTTCATGGTCAATCTTCCGAACTAAAGAAAGGATATTTGGTAGCTTTTGTACCATTCGTAAACAATAAACCTTCGGGTAAATGGGAAATTTTTGCAGATAATTTCGCAGGAATCGACCTGATTAAACCAACAGGCCCAGTACAACATCGCCCATGCGGATTGGCACAAGGCCCAGATGGTGCGTTGTATGTGAGTGATGATTTAGGCGGTACAATTTATCGAATTTCTTATAAAAAATAGGGCTAAAATAAAACACTATCAAATATATTTTAGATAGTGTTTTATTTAATTTTTTATTAAAAACCTACTATGTTAATCAATTTTCATATAGTTGATGTGTTTGCTGAAGAAAAATATCAAGGAAATCAGTTAGCTATATTTGAAAACGCAGATGGCTTGAGTGATGAAATGATGCTCAAAATTGCCCGTGAAATTAATTTTCAAGAAACTACTTTTATCATTTCTGATGAAGAAAAAAACGGCGGATTTGATATAAAAATTTTCACACCCGAATACCAAGTTCCATTTGCGGGGCATCCAACTTTAGGAACTGCATTTGTTTTACTAAATTATCCTCAAAATAAAGATAAAAAAAGGATCAAACTCAATCTAAAAATTGGACAAGTACCCGTAACTAAGGAAAATGAAACGCTTTGGTTAGAAGTTGGAAATCCTATTTTTGGCAAGATTTTTAATTCAGAAATCGCCAATTTGTTTGGTTTAAAACCAGAGGATTTTGATGATAAATATCCAATAGAAGTAGTTTCAACTGGGCTTCCATATCTTATACTTCCTCTTAAAAAACTTGCAACTATCCAACGCATCAAATTCAACGATGTACAAATAAAAAACTGGCTTCTTGACAATCATTTATATAAAACCAATGCTCCCGATGAGTTAACAACTGCATTTTTTGCTTTCACGCGTGAAACCGAAAAGGCCAACAACCAACTTCATGCACGAATGTTTTGTTATGAAAACGAAAAAATAGTAGAAGATGCCGCCACAGGTAGTGCCAACTCGAGCTTGCTCGCCTATTTACTCAAATACGAATCAAACAAAATAAGCTGCCGAGTAGAGCAAGGTTACGAAATGGGACGGCCTTCGCTTATTCACTTAAGAGGAGAGTTAAACGAAAAACAAAATTTCAGTTTAAATGTTGGTGGAAAAACAAAGTTGATTGCACAAGGCAAATGGTTTGTTTGAAAGAAAATTCTTTCCGACTTTTGCAGTAAATTACTAACTAAGGCTATGTCAAAAGACCCACGAGGAGGAAAAAATACATTTCGCACCAAAAATAAGAAAACATCAGAAGCATCTTTAAAAAAAAAATCAAGTAACTGGAAAAGTAAGTTAAAATACTGGGCAATAAAAATAACACTCTACTTTTTTGCCATTTCGATTGGATTGGTTGTGCTATACAAATTTATGCCAATACCCGTGACCTCAACCATGATTGCTCGCAAAATGGAAGCCATAGCCGATGGCCAAGATAGCGAAATCTACTATAATTGGGTATCATACGCCAATATTTCGAAAGAAGCACCTTTGGCCGTGGTAGCAGCCGAAGACCAACTTTTTCCTGACCACAATGGTTTCGATTTTGAGGCAATGGGCAATGCTTTCAGCAAAAATCTCAAAGGCAAAAAATTGCGTGGGGCAAGTACACTCTCACAACAAGTTGCCAAAAACGTATTCCTTTGGCAGTCAAGAAGTTACGTCAGAAAAGTACTCGAAGTTTACTTCACTGTTTTGATTGAATTGATTTGGGGAAAAGAACGAATCTTGGAAGTTTACCTCAATGTAGCCGAAATGGGAAGCATGACTTTTGGTGTTGAAGAAGCTTCGAAGCGATATTTTAATACATCCGCCAAGAATCTAACTCGTCAGCAAGCCGCACGAATTGCGTCCGTATTGCCAAGTCCAATCAAATGGTCAGCGGTCAAGCCTGGGCCTTATGTCAACCGCCGTACGTCCAATATTGCTCGACAAATGCGTGCTTTGGGTGGCGTGGCTTATATCAATGATTTGAGGAGTTTTTAGAGTTTATTGTGCTAAAAGAGGTTCATAAAAAACTTTCATCAAAGAAGTTGATTTTATAGGAACAATGGCATATGTTACTCCTTTCGTGTCGGCAAATTCAATGAGAAATACTTCTTCATCGAGTATTTCCACGATAGTACCTAACTCTCCTTTGCGTAAATTGTACGATGGAATTGCCTCAGTTAAAACCACCACATCAAATAATTCAAGAATGTCCATGAGTTTTATAAAATTACGTAACAACTTGTTAACCTTGGGAAATTTTCATCGGTTTTGACAATCCAACTTGTTCTAACGAGTGCACTTTTGGGTGGATTTTCAACCGATACATCAACAACATACAAAGCTCCATATTGGTTTATTTCTGTCATTGTTGCTTCATTATTTTGTATATTTATTAAAATAGCGTTTTTTAAATCTTGATAATTTTCTACTGAAAAACCTAATACCGATATAAAAACTCGTGCCTTATGTTTTCCAACTGGATGACTTTCTGACAGACAATAATCTATCAGTTTTTTATCATCAATGAAAGCATTATCAGTATTTGGTAAAATCATAATTACAAAATTAGGGCTTTTTACTAAAAATTAATGATTTTTAAACGTTTTGTGAAAGTATACAGATTACTTGCCAATTTTTACCACTCCATTCTCGGCAAGGGACTTACATCTTGGCTCGAAAAATCATTTTTTAGGTATTTAAAATGTGCAGCCATTGCAATCATGCCTGCGTTATCGGTACAATACTGAAAATCAGGAATATATACATTCCAACCCTCCTTCTCTCCCATTTCGTGCAAAGTTTTTCTTAGTCCCGAATTGGCCGAAACTCCACCCGCAATTGCCACTTCTTTGATGCCCAGTTCACGTGCTGCACGGCGTAATTTTTGTAGCACCATTCTCACCAAAGTATACTGCACACTGGCACAAATATCATTTAGGTTTTCGGCAACAAAGTTTGGATTCTCGGCAACTTTCTTCTTCAAAAAGTACAAAATAGAGGTTTTTATTCCACTAAATGAAAAATTGTACTTTGGCATTTCTGACAGCGGAAATTCGTAAGCTAACGGATTCCCAAGTTGAGCGTGTTTATCTACCAAAGGTCCACCAGGGTACGAAAGTCCAAGCAATTTTGCGGTTTTATCGAATGCTTCGCCAACGGCATCGTCTTGCGTTTCGCCCAAAACTTCCATTGTAACATGGTCTTTGATAAGTACAATCTGGGTATGTCCGCCACTGACAGTCAAACACAAAAAAGGAAAGGCCGGTCGAGGTTCATCAATAAAGTGAGCCAGCACGTGGGCTTGCATGTGATTGACCTCGACTAGCGGAATATCCAAAGCCAAAGCCATTGCTTTTGCAAAGGATGTACCGACCAATAAAGACCCTAAAAGTCCTGGTCCACGAGTAAAAGCTATTGCATTTAATTCTTTTTTTGTTATATTCGCATCTTGTATAGCCTTACCAACAACCCTAACGATATTTTGTTGGTGAGCTCGGGATGCCAATTCAGGCACAACGCCACCGTAAAGTTCATGAATAAGTTGTCCGGCTACAATGTTAGAGCGGATTTTACCGTTAGAAATAACAGCGGCCGATGTATCGTCGCACGAAGATTCAATTGCTAAAATATTCATAGTCCATTGCGGAATTCCGCCTGGGCAATAGACGAGAGTCCAAAGTCCTGTTTTTTTAATAAAACACAAAATTAGTACTATTTATAACACAATTCTCCGAATTGTTCTTAAATAAATTAAGAGTGACAGCTAGCAAAACTGTCCTTCAAAAATGGGTAAAGTAATAAAAATAATCACTCTCACGCTTGTTTCTCTCATTGTTGTTGCAATGATGAGTGGCTTGTTAGTGTTTACTCCTGTACCCAAAACCTTACTCATTCTAATTACTATTTTATTGGGAAGTTTGGTTTGGGCTTATTACTCAAAACGAGCGATTACCACGATTCTGCTGCAACTATTATTGGGTTTGGGATTGGTGTTTTACGCCATACAATTGCCCCAATTTCAGACCACAACTTTACAGAAAGCTACAGAATTATTATCAAAAAAATTAGGCTCAAAAGTAACCATCGAAAAGGCTCGAATGACTTGGTTTGATGAAATTACGCTCGAAAACATTATGATTTATGACCACAAAAACCGTGAAATGATTTTTGTGAAAGAGCTTTATGTAAACTGTAAAAACAATTTTGATTTTAGCTGGGAAAAGATTTTGACCTTTGATAATAATCTTGATTATGTGATGATTCGTAATCCAAGAGTAAAACTAATTTACGAACCCGATGGCGATTTGAATATCGACAAATGGCTTGCAAGAATAGATGAATTAACGGCCTCGACAGATACAACTAATCGAATAAAAGGCGAACATAATACACCTTTTACTATTGATGAAACCTACATTCAAGATGGTACCTTCATACTTGCCGACCCCGAAGAAGCACGTTTTCCAAAAGATGAATTTGATTATAAAAACTTCACTATTAATGATTTGAATGGAAATTTGAAAAATTTCTTCATTATGGGCGATACGATTACGTTCGGTTTGAAAAACATGCAGGGAGTCGAACGCCGTAGTGACCTTAGTATTAAACAATTAAATACCAAGTTCTTCTATTCTCGCAAATCAATGCAGTTGACTGATTTGTATGCAAAAATCAATAATTCAACCCTCCGAAATTCGGTTGCGTTCAATTATGATAGTCCACGAGATTTTGGCGATTTCAACGAAAAAGTGGTAATGACTGGCAATTTAAAAGATTGTGAAATTGATGCCCAAGACCTCGGAAGATTTGCAACCGATATGTATGCTTATCGAGAAAATTACCTACTCAATGGCGATTTTAAAGGTACGGTTCACGATTTTCGAGTGAAAGATTTTAAGCTAAAATTTGGTAATAATAGTTTTCTTGATGGTGATATTGCGTTTAAGCACCTACCCGATTTGTATAAAGCTGACATGGATTTGAACTGGCGAACATCACAAATTGATGCCGCTGATGCTCGCCAATATGTGGGCGACTCGCTATATAATTCACAAGTAAATAAGTTTGGCGTAGTCAATTTTGCGGGTACATTCAAGGGCGTTTATAACGACTTTGTGACTGATGCTAATTTTAAATCTACCATGGGAAATGTGGCTGGAAATATCAAAATGAAACTCCCAACTAATGGTGCTTTACCGACTTACGATGGCTCGCTGACGGTCGAGAATTTTGATTTAGGAAAACTGGTCGAAGAGTCAGAGTTTTTGCAAAAATTATCTTTTGCAGGAAAGATTCAAGGTAATGGTTTCACGATAAAAGATGCGGCACTCGACTTCGATGGGAATATAAATCATATTTGGTTTAATGGCTATGACTATAAAAATATTTATGTAGATGGCAAGATGAGCCAGTCGCTTTTTATCGGAAAAGTAAGCGTAAAAGATACAAATCTAGCTTTTAATGTGTTTGGAAAAGTTGATTTTGCGAAAGCCTTGAATAAATTTGATATTCATGGAATCGTTCAGAATGCCAACCTGCAACCACTCGGTTACTCGAAAAATGATGTAAAACTTCGTTCAGAAATTAACCTAAACTTTCAAGGAAACGAACTTGATAATTGGCTTGGTGAAGCAAAATTTTTACAGACCGTTTTGCAATACGACAAACGCCAATTGGGTGTAGACTCGCTTTTTGTAACTTCCGAATTATCAGATAATTCTCGAAAAATAAGTTTGCTCTCTGAGTTTTTCAATGTTGATATTTCGGGGAAATTTACGCCAAGTAAAGTCATTACAGATATAACTCGTTTATCGAAAGAATATACCCAATATTTCTACGAAAAAGAACAAACTCGCCTCGATTATTATGCCCAGCTACCGTATGCCGATTTGAACAAAAAATATCAGTTAGATTACAAAGTGAAATTCAAAAAATCTGACCCATTTTTTGCTTATTTCTACCCTGATATTTATGTTTCTTATGGCACCGAACTAAGTGGAAATCTGAATATCAGAAATACAGCCGAGTTATCTTTGGCAGGAAAAATAGACACACTTCGCTACGGAACTTTGGCATTTTATGACAATGACCTTGATTTTAATACTTCAAAAGAAGCAACTTCACCAAGAATTTTGACCTCGTTAATTTTCAATTCGGCTACTCAGAAATTGGGAGATATGACTCCTACAGAAAAAGTAGAAATTGCAGGAATGTGGGGGCAGGGAAATATGATTGAATTTGACGGTAGAATTAAGCAACAAAACAGCTCAAACAAAGCTCAGATATTTGGAAAATTGGCTTTTTTGTCAGAGGGATTTGATATTACATTTAATCCAAAAAACACTAAACTTGACCTTTTGGGTAGCCCATGGATGTTGGGCAAAAATAACTTAATCAATATTAAAAACGATGATATTTGCTTTCAAGATGTGGCGTTATCGAACCAAAATCAAAGTGTTTCGTTAAATGGTTCGTTTTCGCCCAACTCTACGGTCGAATCGTTTATTGATATTCGAGATTTTGATTTACAAACTCTCAAACCACTTTCTGACCTAGACTTGAAGGGCATCGTAAACGGAAAACTCATGATGCGAGATATTTACAATGACGCCATCGTGACGAGTAGTTTCGGCATTGATGAGTTGATTTATAAAAATATTTTGATTGGAACAATTGCAAGCGAGGCTCTTTGGGATAATCTGAAACAACGCCTTAATATAAACGGAAACATCATAAGAATTAATAATGAAATCTTTAGAGTTTCGGGAACTTACGACCCGAAAGATGACCGTAATCCACTCAACCTAAAAGCGACTTTAAAGAAAACTAATCTGGAAATTTTTGAGTCGTTTGTTGATGATATTTTCTCTAATATTGGCGGCTATGCCAGTGGAACCCTAAGTGTGAGTGGAACCGCCAACGACCCGATTATTAGAGGTGGGGTTGATTTTGAGAAAGGTGTTTTACGCATAAATGCACTAAATTCTTATCTTTACTTTGATGACCAACTGAATTTCAATGAAGAAGGTTTTGTAGCAGCAAAAGGCTTTAAAGTGCGTGACGCTGCTCAAAATGGCAATATTGCGGAACTTGAAGGCGGCATTTTTAATGGTGGTGGTGGAAATTTCATGTTAGGTATTCATGCCTACATGAAAGGTCGTGATGGTTTTAAAATCATGAATACGGGCATTAGAGACAACGAAGATTTCTACGGAATTGGTATCACAAATGGTGATTTGCACATTACAGGCGATTTTAATAATGTAAATATTGCGGCAAATTTAACGAGCAAAAAGGGCACAAGAATTACGATTCCACTCGATGGAGAAACAATAGTGAATACCGAAGAGCAAGGCATTACGTTTTTAAGTAAAAACACCCAGAAAAACGTAGAAAATATGGTTAAGAAAGTCGCTATTGTAAGAAGTGATGTTGGTTTAAAAATGGATTTTAATTTCACGATAACGCCCGATGCTGAATGTATCGTAATCTTTGACCGTACCAATCAAGACCAACTTAATGCCATAGGAGATGGCAATCTCAGTATCGAATATGATACTCGTGGAGGCTTCACAATGTCGGGGCTCTACACCATTAAGAGCGGGAAATATGATTTTAGTTTGCAAAATATATCAAAACTAAGGAAATTTGATATTTCGGAAGGAAGCCGAATCTTGTGGTCGGGCGACCCTTATGACGCTGATATAAACATCGGTGCGAGTTATACTGCCAATGTTTCTTTGAATGGTATCGCTACCAGCACAAGTGCTAATTCATTAGAATTAAATAGCTTATACCCTGTTGTGGCGTCTATTATGCTAACTGATAAGCTGATGAAACCTACGACAAAATTTAACATTAAATTTAACCAACGTCGGATCCCGCTTAATATTCAAGCACAAGTAATTGCTTTTGAGCAACGCCTGCATGATGATGAGCAATTACGCAATAATAACTTTGTAGGTATTACGGCTTTGAATAGACTTTTCAACGACAATAGTTTCAGAGATGCACTTGATACGCAACTTTTATTGGATAATGTGAGTGGGATTTTAACGAATCAACTCGGAAATATTGCCTCAAAAATTGACCCTAATTTAGAAGTTGCTTTGCAGTTTGGTAAAGGAAATTTAAATAATCTCCGTCAAAGTTTGATTAATAATACCCAGCTCAATTTCTCATATAAATTTGGAAATAACATCAAGGTAAGTTTGAATAATATCATTCTCCAAAACGAAGGCCAAACAACTAATAATTATTTCTATGGTGGTGAAGTAGAGTGGCTTTTGAGTCAAGATGGTTCGTGGAGACTGAAAGCCTACAGCCGGAGTGTCCCAAATTA
Organism: Emticicia agri; assembly: GCA_945860265.1. Classification (GTDB taxonomy): domain Bacteria; phylum Bacteroidota; class Bacteroidia; order Cytophagales; family Spirosomataceae; genus Emticicia; species Emticicia agri_A. The sequence goes on from CAMAQF010000007.1 coordinate 13,460, forward strand.
TTATTATAATTTCAATAGCAACGTATCGGTCAATGGCGTAAGTCTGCAACATTCTCGCAGTTTTAATACTATCTTCAAAAAGAAAGAAATCAAAGATGTACCGTTGGGTATTTCAAGTAAAAAACCTGATAGTGTGGAACGCCGCCCGAAACTCCTTAGCCAAAACAAATGATAAAATTAATTATTTCAATTCTTCTCGAAATAGTTTTTTATCGGCATAAAAAGTCCCGAAAGGTATAAATGAGGCCAAAAATGCTAAAATGGCTTTCTTAAACGACCATTTGTTTTGAATAACGACTATGGCCAAAAGCACAACATAAGCAATAAAAAGTACACCATGAGCCATACCCACAAAATAATTAGGCTTTGGAAAACCCATAATATATTTAAGAGGCATCGTGATTCCGAAAAGTATAAACGAACAGCCTTCCAAAAAAGCTACAACTCTGAATTTGCCTAAAGTGGTTTTGAACATAAATCTGTGATTTTTGACAAAGATACGAGATTTATGAATTGAGCATTTCGGTTTTCTCGGAAGATGAACATTTTATTGTTTTTTTTGTTAGAATAATAGTATTCACAAGATAATTTCGATAATGATTACCATCATAATAGGTACTAACCGCCAAAACTCTGTTTCAAAAAAAGTCGGAATCAATTACCAAAATCTTTTAAAATCGCTCGGACAAGACAGTCAGATTATTGACTTGGCCGAACTTCCAGCCGATTTTGCATTTTCGGCTTTGTACCAAAATTCTGGTAAAAACGAGGCTTTCAACGAGTTTCAGAAAATAATTGACGAAACCAAAAAATTTGTTTTTATTGTACCCGAATACAACGGTTCGTTTCCAGGGGTGCTAAAAACTTTCCTCGATGGCTTGCGTTATCCTGATAGCTTCAATAACAAAAAAGCGGCTTTAGTAGGAATCTCGGCAGGGTTATTGGGAAATGCCGTTGGACTCGGACATTTAAATGATATTTTGAGCTACATGGGAACCGACGTATTGGGCTTACGCATGAAACTCGGCAACATGAAAGCCCACTTTAATGGTGAAGAGTTTACGTTTGAAGTCTATCGAAACTTTCTCGAAAAACAAGCTAAGGCTCTGATAGCATTTTGAAATAATGGACAATGAGCAATTTTCGGTAGGAAGTCAAAACTAATAGCCAATCAACCTTAATCAATAGCAAGCATGCAAGCACCGCCACCGTGGAAACTCGAGGGTAACGGATATATTTTTCTTTATCATTTCCCGAAATATTTTGTTGAAAAGTTTGGCTTTCTGGCTGACTACCAAGCAAATAGATTCGTTGGTGATTTTGTGGGCACGGTTATGTTGGTTGATTACGCCTCTTCGGCCGTTGGTTCTTATCAAGAACTTTTGTTTATACCTGGAAGACTGAATTTTGATAAAAAGAAGGTTTTTTCGATTTCAAAAATCTATGTTTCGAGCCAAGACAGTGTAGAAAATGGGATTGCCAATTGGGGAATTCCTAAAGATTTGGCCGACTTTACAATAACAAAACCAACAGCCAAAGAAACGATTGTAGAAGTATTGATTGAAGGCAAAACTTTCTTCAAAGTACATCTGAGAGATGGTTCATTCAAATTTCCGATTTCTACTCAATTTTTCCCGCTCAAACTTGCCCAAAAGCTTGGAGATGATTTATTGATAACTAATTCACCTGCCAAAGGCAAAGCAACATTTGCCAAATTGCTCAATATTGAAATTAATGAGGCTCACTTCCCTCCTATATCTCAGCTAAAACCTTTGTCCGTTTTAGCTGTTAGTGATTTTGAAATGGAATTTCCTCAACCAGTGATTTTAGGCAATTATTTTTCGGAAGTAAAAAATTGAGCCACCGATGACAACCATACAAGCACCAAAGATTCTTACAGAATTTTAAAAATCCATATTTAAAACTTTAGTATAAGCACATTATTTGTAAATATTTATGAATAAAAGTTCCTAAAAGCGAGTGTTGAGGGGCTTTTTTACAAATAACAAAGCAACGTATAAACTAAAACCACACTCTCACCTTACGCAATTTTCTTTACGGCGGGTATCCACGATTCCAATAATTTTCCAGACTTTGTCGGTTTTCATCATCATAAACATATTTACACCGCAATGATTAAATTTTTCATTGACATAAAATTCATAGGGAGTCCAAGCAATAGCCATTTCACCATCCACTTTGATATTATAACTCGTTAATTTCTCATTAAAAATTACCCCTTCCCGCTTCGTAGCGATTTGCTTCAACCAGTTTAAAATTGCATCTTCTTGTAAACGTACTTCACCCGTTTTATCTTTTCCAATTGACTTGAGCGTGCACGAATGATGCAAAGCCGCACGCACTAGGCTCGAATCGCTTTTACGCATTCCATCGAAAACCTGATTGATTGTTGATTTTATTTGTTCTTCGTCAGTTTGAGCAAATGACCGAGCGGCTGCCGAAAGCATTAATAAAGTCAATATTTTTTTGATAAAGAATAGTTAGGAATGATTGAAGAAAAGAATTTTAGAACCAAAAATACAAAAAAGTTCTTAGGAATAAATGCCCCTTGATTTATCAAGATATTGTTAAAGAGTATTGATCATTACGCTTATCGGCAACGGAAAAAGAATTGATGCTGATGTTTCGGAAGCTTCAAACGTTTATTCCTTTAATTATAATCAGCAAAATCTTGGCCGATGTCGGTAAGTTCAAGTAACGTATGATTCCACAGTAAAGACAAGTACATCGATAACAGGTTCGGTCAAGTCAATGAATTGTTTTTAAAATTACGTTGGCATGGTTATGAAACATGCCAACGTTAAGGTTCCTGATATTTTACCACTTTATAACTTTCTTGGTTTCTTTTCGTTTACCCGTATCAAGCACCAAAAAGTATAATCCTGCACCCAAATCGGCAGTATCGAGTTTGAATTTATCTAAATACGAACCTATCGGATACTCTTTCTGAATGACTGCCTGTCCTTTTATATTGAATAATGTTACGCTCAATTTAGGGCCTGGCTTATTATAGACTTGCAAATCGAGTATATTATCAAACGGAATTGGAAAATATTTCACCCAAAAATTAGAAAATTTTGGGTTTACGGTTGCCCTTATATTTATTTCTCGGTTCTCAATAATTCCATTCGCACAATTTGTATCAGAAAACTCAGAAACAAAGAAATTATAACTAATTGGCTCAGACGGCACAAAACTTCTAATAACAGTATTGCTCATGCTCGAAACTGGCTCTTTCCCATTATAAACAAACTTGTATGGTGGCGTACCAGTTAGCTTCACTATTACTTGAGTTGAATCTAAAACATAAGCCTCATTTAAACCCGAAATGCTGATTGTTGGTGCTTTAAAAATCTGCACTTCAACCGAATCTGTCGAAACTAATTTTGGTTCGGTACTCTCAACTTTTACCCAATATTTACCGCTCGTTATCTCTCTCGGAATAGCAGCTTTAAACGAATTATCAGTCGCAATCGTTGCAGTATATTTCTTACCCGCATTTGAGAAAACCGCCCTAAACTCATTTTTTGTAGTATATTTCCCCCCCGCAACGAACTTCAAGACGATGTTTTCGTTGGTACAATATTTGTTTTTATCCGCACTACTCAAACTTAGCGTTAGAACGTTTACCTCTAACAAGTTACTTAAATCGCTGACACATTCTTTGTCAATACACTGAACTCTGTATTGCGTATTTAAAGCTGGATTTACGAGTAAAGTATTGTTTTTATTAGTAATTTGAGTTTCAGATGGCTTATTATCTGTGTTCCAAGTCCACTTGGCACTGCTACAACCTTCAGCCATAAGCGTAACTTGTTCACCTTTCAATATCTGACTCGAAGATGCCTTTAATTGTGGAGTTTTTAAGTCATTACACGGATTTATTTTCAATAATTTATCAGTTTGCAACAACCATATCTTCCCACTATTATCCAACTGTATTGTTCCTGTGGTACTTACCAAGGGCACATTTGCTACCAATTTTAAGCCATTTCCCCCAAATGAGTAAATATCTCGTTTCAAACCTACTATATTATATATGTAAAATGTGCCACTACTTTCACCGATGATTCGATTAGTACCGGAAAGCGTTAAATTCTGATTGACCCAACCCGATTTTTCATTATATTTGAACAATAGGCTTGTTCCACCATTTACTACCCAAAGGTTTTCTTGAGCATCTAAATAAATCTGACTGATTGAACCATTAAGTGAGGTATTTGTTCGGTTGAAAATTGTCTGTTTTTTTTGCTCAAAATTATAATTATAAATTTCATTAATGGCACTCGTAGAATTATAAACCAGCATCCAAACCGAGCTTTTTCCCCAAACCATGTTTTGTTGTAAACTTACATTTGTAGGAAGTTGAAAAACTAACTCGGTTGAATCACCTATTATTTTTTGAATATTTCTGTTATCATTTACTAATTTTGTTTGTGGGTCAAAACTATTGAAAGAAGTATTTTTGCTCCCCACAAAATCGCTTGATTCGAGGATTTTGAATGTATTAGGATCTAATTTCGCCAATCGGTAGGTTGGCTTAGGAAAAACCCCATTGAAAGCGATGCGTTTGCTGACCTGCGTCAAAATCCACAGATTTCCAGCAGCATCGGTTTTAGTATCAACCACTGCATTACTTACAATTCCGTTTGTTAGTTGTCGGTTGATAAGTTTACCCGCTGTACCATCAACTTTCATTTGTACGATTCCTTCGTAGGTACTTACAAAAGCATAATTATCATTGAAAACCACTTTTCGTAATGTGCGACTCAAATTCTCAATATTGCCATTATTGAAATACGAAAAACTCGCTGGATTTAACTCCAAACCAGTTCTGAAAGACCTTTCGGTAAACCTAACCAAACCTTCGGGGAGACCGATTATATTAAATTTATCATTATTATATTCCTCAAATTTTATATAATAATTGGTATTTGGCTTTAGATTTTGGAGCAAAAACGGATAATTTATTTGGTTCGCATAAATACCCGATTTAAGGGTTTTATTGACGATAGGCGACGAATAATTAGTGTTTTCAGAAACAATTACTCTTACTTCGAGAATTTCGCCACTACCAGCAGTGTAGTTTATCGGAAAAGTATTTGGATAACCATTGATGGCTTGTTGGGTCAAATCAAGTATTGAAGAATTTGGTTTTGTCCAAAATGTTTCTGGTTTCGACCATGCACTTGTCTCACTTCCTCGCAAGGCTCGCACTCGCCATGTGAAACCTTCGCTAGTTGTTGTCATGGCAAACGAATTGGTGGTTGCACGTCGAACAACAGCGTTTAAATCAAATGAATAAGAAGTACTTCCCGAACTAAAGCCAATGGTTTGAAGTTGATATTCGGTCGCATCATCAATTTTATCAAACATAAGCGTGAGCGTTGTTCCATCAATATTTACTTTCCCATCAAGTGTTGTTAATGGTTGCGGTGCCTCAAGAAACGCAGGCGTATTCACCTTCATTGTATTTGACCAAACTCCTTCACCAAGTCTATTTTTAGATTTAATTCTAAGAAAATAATTTTTATTTTTTTTCAAAAAGGACAAAACTGTATATGCTTGTTCACTACTTTCACGCAAAACAATATTTTTAAAATCCGAGCCATCAGCCACTTCAATTAGGTAAGTTTCAGCTTGTAGAATAGGACTCCATGAAAAATATAAATCTTTGTTGAAATCCCATGTTTCAGCCAGTTTTATAGTTTCGGAAATATTTCTTATTTTTTGATATCGAGTGGCAGAATTTCGATTCATTAATTCGATACAAAGTGGGTGAAAGTTATTCAATCGTCGATTACAATAGCTCATCAAAGATCCTTTTATATTTTCGAGAGCTTCCGAATAACAGTTTCCTTCTACGGCATAACAAAAATCAATCGCTCCACCTGGCCAACTACAACTTTGTGTATGTGGTGAACCAAAATTATGTCCAATTTCGTGGGCAATAGTTGAGATATTTTGCCATGGCGAAACATTAAATTTACCACTCGCTACGCCACCCGCACCCGAAAATCCTTTAGAATTGAGATACATAACTAAATCATTTGGAATCCGCGACAACGAAGTATTTGTATAAGCATTACGAAGGTTTGTTAGCATCGTAAAAATATCAGTCACATTATTGTAAGGGTCTTTGGCTTCTTCTTTCCAAATATTTACATAAGTCAGCACCAGTTTTGTGCCGATTTCGTTTTCATAAATCTCAGATGTTTTCTGAATCATAGCAGCTACTTCATTTTTTATAAAGAGCGTGTCGCCATTATATTTCTTAAAAGTCTGATAATCAACATCAACTACTACTCGACACATATAAAAATCATCAATAGCCTGTTTGCGAGCCTTGCTTTCTTTGATAAATTGTGGTAATTGTTTCATAACTTCCTGCGAAATTTCGTTATCGTCAAAGCCACAAGTTACATCTTGTGCAAACGAAAATGTGGAAACTAAAAACAGGAATAGAAATGTGTGAAAAGTAAATTTCATAAAAAAAGTTATTTATGATGGAATTTATTATTTAGTTTTATTATACAAAAATCAGTGAATTTTCTGAATTTTTATCATTTTAGCAAAAAAATTTACCGCATTGGGTATAAAAAAAGACTCAAATAAAATGCTACATTCAAGTCACAATTTTAAGGAATACCATTTCTTACTTCAACTTCTCCAATTCAGACTTCACAAAATCCATCAATTCGGCGATGTATTCCTTCGAGAAATCGAATTTTACGTTGGCTGCCTCATAAATATTACCTATTGTTGTGGTGTAACCCAATTTTAGGGCATTTAAATAATCATTAAGTCCTTTTTGGGCATCTTGTTTGTAATTTCTCCAAACACTGATTGCTCCCAACTGGGCCATTCCGTATTCGATGTAATAAAAAGGAACTTCGTAAACATGCAACTGACGCTGCCAATTATATTTTTTAAATTGCTCAAAACCTTTCCAATTAGTAACCGAGTCTGTGAATTGTTCAAAGGTTTTCACCCATTGCGTTTGGCGTTCTTTGATAGTGTGGAAAGGGTTTTCATAAATCCAATGTTGAAATTTATCAACGGTTGCAATCCACGGCAAAACCTCCAAAATATCTTCCAAATGTTCGATTTTAGCCCGTTTTAGGTCTTCTTCATTCTCGAAAAATATGCCCCAATGCTCCATCGAAATCAACTCCATCGACATAGAAGCCAATTCGGCAACCTCAGAAGTGGTACTACGGAAGGAGTTTAGCGGTAAATCACGCACCTCGAAAGAGTGAATGGCGTGACCGCCCTCGTGAACCATCGTGACCACATCACGCAGGCTCGAAGTGGCATTCATAAAAATAAAGGGCACACCGATTTCTTCGAGTGGATAGTTGTATCCGCCTGGAGCCTTTCCTTTGCGAGATTCAACATCAAAATGCCCCATGCGACGCATTATACGAATATAATCAGCCAATTTTGGATCGATTCTTCGGAAACATTCAACGGTTTTGTCAAGCAAATCTTCTCCATTGCTAAAAGGCTTGAGGGCGGGTTTGCCATCTGGGTCAACTTTCAAATCCCACGGACGAAGCTCGTCAACATTTAATTTTGTTTTGCGTTCTTTGGCCATTTCATTTACCAAAGGCACAACGGTTTCGGCCACAGCTTCGTGAAAATTGAAACAATCTTGTGGAGTATAATCGAAACGCCCCATGGCAGCAAACATATAATCACGGAAATTCAAGAACCCCGCATTGATGGCCAATTGGTGGCGTAAATCTCGTAATTCGTTGAATAGTGCGTCGAGTTTCTCATGGTCTTGATAGCGACGTTCGGCAATTTTTTTCCAAGCCTCCTCACGAATCTCACGATTTGGCGACTGAATTAAATCACCTGCTTTTGGCAAGGTTATTTCTTCGCCATTGATGTTTACGGTCATTGCTGCCGTAGTTGATTGATATTCAGTTTGTTTGGTCTGAATTTGTGTTTCAATCGGAATATTTTCTTCACGAAAAATCTCAACCGATTTTTTCATTCCACGAATTGTGATAAAGAAGCCTTCTTCATTTAATTCGCTCAAAAACGCACTCTCAAGAGCCTTTTTATTGAGTTGGTCGCTGTAAACTGAGAGTTCGGGCTGAATTTCCTCCACAAAAAACTGATAGTTTTTTTGTTTTTCCTCGCTGACGGTATCACAAGTCATTTTGATGTATCGCCAAGCCAAATTTTCTGACAAATACGACTCTAACTCGCTGCGGTCGATAAACCATTGGCGTAATTCTTTGGCATCTGTAATCGAACGGCTTACCAAATTTTCGTAAAGTGGTTTTAAATCTTGCCACGAAGTCAAGGCAAATTCGTCACCAATAAATGTGCGTGGTTTTCGCTGTGGTATTTCTATTTCTTGCATATTTTTAAATTTGAGATATGGGATTCGAGATACTGGATTAGGGATTTGAGAATTTTGTTTCTTCTATCACCTATTTTGTATCTCGCATCAAAAATTATCGCTTAAACTCATCCAAACAACGATAAACTTCAATAGTTAGGTCATAGTCGTTGGCGGTAAGCACAAAATTATCTGGTAAATTACAAAACTTCATAAAATACTTTAATTCCTGCCCTTTGAGTTTTGTTACAAATGAAATGTATTCGGAGCTATAACGATACTCAACTAGGAGTTTTTTGAGGTCTTCTTGCTTCATGGCTGCCAGTTTTCGGCGAGATTTCCCTTCTTTGCTGAAAAGTTCATACAATCCATCAATCGAAATTCCAATTGTGCCTGGCGTTGAGGTATTCGTATTAATGAGGTTAGCAATGTCTTTCCATTTTAGCTTATTTGACGCTTCAGGCGAACCCATTAATTCTTCAATTTGTTGCTTAACTTGTTCCGAACGCTTATCTCTGACAACAACTTCTTTCAAAGCAATGGCATCCTGCCGCATTTCAATGACGGGTTCTAAATTTACACCGTCCCAAGCAATGTTTACCGCTTTATAGCCAATTGATGTAATTTTGATAGAATCGCCTTTCGATGCTCGCACCAAAAAATTGCCGTTATCGCCTGTTTTTGTGATTTGTCGGGTCTCTTTATTTACGACCGTTGCCGAAGGAACTGGCTTTCCTGTACCTTTATCAATAACTTTACCGAGAACATACGACTTTTGGGCAAAGGTAGAAATAATCCCTAGGCTTTGCCAAAAGATAAGAAAAACAACGACTTTTATTACCCAGCCTTTCAGGGAGGGGTTGGGGGCGACCGTCGCTACGGTGGGGCTATTTAATTTGTCCATTCAAGATGATATATTTCACTTCTTTATCTTTCGTAAGCAAGAAACTTGCTGTTTCGTCGAGGTTAATTTCTTGATTTTGTAATTCTTTTTCCGAAACTTTATATTTCTGTAAAACTTGTGAAACGTCACCAGTAGGAAATTCTTTCAATAAACTCACAGTCAAACCTTTGGCATCAATTTCTTTGATTCCCCAAAAAGTAGAAAGGTCGCCGAGGTCTTCTATAACGCTAGAAAGCACAAAATCAGTAGCGTTATTTATATTTTTTTCGCTAAAATTAATACCAATATCTTTGATTATGGTTTTCCCATTCTGCACAAATTTGGCATTCCGAATGAGTAAGTCAAACAAATATCGGTCGTTTTTCGGAATAGCTTCGTAGGTTTTGAGCTCAAATTTCGTGTATGATTGTTCAGAAATTGTTTGTAATCCAGTCAGAATTGCCAAGAAATTTAGTTTTCTAATAAATTGCTTTTCGGTATCTTCTTTATATCCACCTGATTCAATCAAAATCAAACTACTTCCCCATTTAGCAATATTATCGCCAAAGGCACGAGGTTCGTGGTCGTCATTCCAGCGTCCTAAATGCCCAGGAATAAATTGTTGAAGCGTTTGGTGCATACCACAAATCACTTGCATAGCCCGTGTTCGGGCAGAATTCCATTCTTTTGCATAATTATATGACGTTGGCAAGAATGAAATTGTTGCTTGCTTTCCGCTTGCCCCTGCACTGTATTTAGTATTTTTGTCGTGCAAATTAAATGAAAACTCAGGGCGAATTTCGTCTTGTAGCTTCTTTAATAATAAACCTTCGGGAGTCTGAAAACGCAGGGCATCACGATTCATATCAATATCAGTAGCGGTGCGTCTTTGAAAACGTTCTGCCCCATCGGGGTTGAGCATTGGCACATAATAAAGCGTACAATTTTCGAGAATTTTACTTCTTAAAGCATCAAATCCATCGTTTTTGTTTTGAAAGAAGTTAAAAATATCAAACAACGCCATCGTAGCGGTGGCCTCATCGCCATGCATTTGCGACCACAACAAAACTTTGGTTTTGCCACTTCCCATCTTGATTTGATAAATCTCTCGTTTTTCAAAAGACTTCCCAATCTTCTCGACCGAAAAAGGCAATTTTTCTATCAAAGGAACAATGTCTTTGTGTTTAAAACGGCGTTTTGTGAGGCTCTGTTCTTTGATTTTTTCGTGAATATCGAATAATTGTTTTGAAAAATCTGGGAGTTTTGGTTGTGCAATCGCTGACATATTGGTTAGAAATGTAATAATTACTGAAAACACAAAGGTAAGGCGTTTGTGAAGAAGTTCCATTGGTCTGCCGAAAGATTAAATAACTTGTAAAGATAAAATTTCTTTCGACAGTCTTATCAAATTTGAATAAATATCCGGTGAGCTTATTAATCGAATCGGAATTTATAAGACCAATTCTATTGAAAAACTTTACTTACCACAACATTTTTTGTATTTTTTGCCACTTCCGCAAGCACAAAAATCATTTCGCTTTTGGATTTGTGTTACTGCGGATGTTGAGTCTATAATTCCACTCAAATAATACCATTGACCATTTTCTTTGACAAAAGTAGATTTTTCATGATGGATCTGAGGCGTTCCAGTAATATCAATATAAGAGGCTTTAAATTCAACTTCGCCGTCTTCTTCGTTGAATTTCTCTTTTTGTGTAGCAATAACTTCCAATTTTTGCCATTTATTAGCTTCCGCCCACGCTTGAATATCTGCTTCATCGTAGTTTTTTTGTTGGGTTGGATAAGTAGTAGCTATTAAATATTTTACATCAACTACCACATAAGCCGAATATCTCGAACGCATCAGTTGCTCGACGGTTTGGGCAGATTTTTCACCCGAAATTATTGGTTCACAACAGTCGGAAAATGGTTTGGTTTCGCCACAATAGCACATAGAATAAATGTAAAAATAGTAAAGTTAAAGTTTAATAACGAGTTAATTACTCAGACACAAGAAACGAAACACGGGCTTCGAGATAAATCTACCAAGCTTGATTATCAACAAATTAACTAATATATTTTTGTCGATTATTTTCGTCTCATTGCTTAATAAGACATTAGCTTAATTGAGTTTGTGTAATTGTTTTAAAATTTTTCTTAAAGAAAGCTAAAAGCCTGTTTCTTTCAAAAACTTATCAATTTTTTCCATTAATTCTTTTTTTGCATAAGAAGGACTCGAATGTCCCGCCTCGGGAATAAATTCAATTTGCACTTTCAAACCTTTGCTTTTATAAGCACTCATCAACTCAATTGATTGATTGATAGGCACTTGAATATCTTGCTCACCATGCACAATAAAAAGCGGCGGGTCGGAGGCATCAATCTGATAAACTGGACTTGCCAGTTTTGCCAATTCGGTAACTTGGTCTAAAGGCTTGCCTAGCAAAATTGCCAGTGCCGGCAGACGAACATTTAAGCCATGAGGAGTTGATTGATTGAGAATAGTCAGAAAATTAGTAGGTCCATAAAAATCAATACAGCCTTGCACCAACGATGAGGTTTTGGTAAAATCGCCCAAATTGCCTTCTAAAGCTGTATTATTGTTGGTAGTAGCGACCAAAGCCGCCAAATGTCCACCTGACGAACTTCCCCAAATAATAATTTTATCAGCTTTATAGCCAAATTTGCCGGCATTTGCTCTTAGAAAACGAATCGCAGCCTTAATATCATGCACATCAGCAGGAAATGGTTTTTCGGTACTCGCATGAAAATCAACACTTGCTAAGGCGTATCCGAAAGGCAATAAACCCAGAGGTGGGTTTTCTTTGCTTCCAGTATTCCATGCTCCGCCATGCACCCAAACAATCAGAAAAGGTTCTTTTTGTGCTTTTGGTTTATAAATATCAAGTTTGAGTTTCTTGCCTCCAACTTCGGCATACGTAATATCTTTCGAGATTTCGATGTCGTTTTGTGCGATAATTTTTAAAGAAAAGTAGAAAATTAGAAAAAGAGTTAAGCTTGTTTTCATTATTTTTTGGTTGAAATTATGAACTAATTTATAGGATATTTTTGCCTAAACCTAAAATGTTTCTAAAATATAATTTGGGTATTTGTGGGAGCGTTTTTGTAAATTTTTAAACAAAAAGTAAAATAAAATTTGGAAAGATTATTTTTATTGACAAATTTTGTCCAAAATATAATCTCCAAAATTTATGGATGCCATAGAAAAGACGTTTGGCGAAGTAATACGGCAGCACCGTGAACAGCAAAAATTACCTTTGCGAAAAGTAGCGGCACACCTTGATATTGATACCAGTACGCTTGCCAAATTTGAGAAAAACCTCCGCCATCCCAACCGTGAGCATATCACGAAGTTGGCCGAGCTATTTGCCTTAGATGAGCAGGAACTATTGGTGCTGTATCTCTCTGACCGAGTTGCCTATGACCTCGTTGGCGAAACCAACTCTGAGCAAGTGCTAAGGGTTGCCGAAGAAAAAATTAAATACATTCGCTCTAAAAATACCGTACAGGGAGTTTTGGGGTTTTAAAAAATAAGCTTATGTACACGGCTATTAATGGTATTTACGAAAACGGACAATTTGTTTTGACCGAAACTCCTCCGACCAGCAAAAAAACAAAAGTAGTAATCATGTTTATGGAGGAAGTGGAAGCTTTGCCTAAAAATAAGAAAAAAGGTGTAAAATTGGGGAGTTTAGCAGGAAAAGGTTATAGCATACCTGATAATTTTAATGAACCTTTAGATGATTTAAAAGACTATATGTAATGGACTTTATTATTGATACTCAAATTCTTATTTGGTCGGTTATATCTCCAAATAAGTTATCCTTTAAATTACGAGAGATTTTAGAAAATAATAGTATTGGTGTTAGTCAGATAAGTCTTTACGAAATTGCTATCAAACAAAAAATTGGTATGCTTTCAGAATTGGATTTATCAAAAAGTGATTTGATAAATTGTTTGTTGAAAGATGGTTTTGAGATTTTAAGTTTGAAAAATTCTCATATTGAAGCTTATGAAAGAATACAATTAATAGATACTCACCGAGACCCATTTGACCGTTTATTGCTTGCAACTTCATTGAGCGAGAATATCCCAATTATTTCTGCCGATGAAAAATTTAAAGAATATATTTCTCAGATTCAGTTGATTGAAAATTGATTATGATAACCTTTATATGCCATGGAAAGAAAGAATTGGACTCGAGAAGAACTTTTGGTTGCTTTTAATCTATATTGTAGAATTCCATTTGGTACTATTACTGGTAGTAACCCTAAAGTTCACGAGTTAAGCAGACTTCTAAATAGGACTGCCGGAGCAGTTGCGATGAAACTTTGTAATTTTGCAAGATTTGACCCATATCATCAAGCAAGAGGAGTAAAGGGTTTGGCTAATGGGGGTAAGTTAGATGAAATAGTTTATAATGAATTTGTTAATAATTGGGACGAAATGCTTTTTGAAAGTGAACAGTTATTGACCCAATATGAAGAAACCACGATAGACAAAAAATATGAATCTATTTTAGTTGATTTAGCAGATAAAAAAGGAGAAGTTAAGATTAGAGAAGTAAAAACACGAGTAAATCAAAATTTATTCAGACAACTTATTCTCTCAATTTATCAGAAAAAATGTGCGATTTCGGGTATAGATATTTCAGAAATGTTAGTAGCTGGTCATATTTTGCCTTGGGCTGAGCATGAAAAAGAAAGACTAAATCCAGAAAATGGAATCTGTCTTTCTTCAATTTATGATAAAGCTTTCGAGAAAGGATTTATTGGAATTGATGAAAATTACAAAATTTTGATTTCTTCGGAACTCAAAGGAAATATAAAAAAAGATTATTTTCTACCGTTTTTTGGACGATTTGAAGGTAAAATTATAAATCTACCCGACCGATTTCTTCCAAGTAAAGAATTTTTACACAAACATTTAGAGTCGAGAAACTTTAAATAAACCTTTACGGATTTTCATTTGGCGTAAAAAAATCAAGGCTTTTAGAATATAGTTTTGCTAGTTCGATCAGTAATAAAAACTCGACCCTTCGCTGCCCATTTTCAATTTTCGATATTTCACTTTGAGATATAATTTCAGTCTTCGCCACTTCTTGTTGCGACAAGCCTGCACTTTCACGTGCTTCAATTAATCTTGCCGATAAAAATTTTCTTCGCTCAGTATAAATAGTTTTTTTCATAAATTATTTCATTTCGCAATAATTATTTATAAATTTGTATTATGCCAAAATGGAATAACTGTCTAAATTTTAAATTTTTACTTATTATGAACCACAAAAATGTAATTGTAAGCAAGAATCAAGCTATTTATGAGCCTTTAACAGGTAAAATAATTGAAGAAAAAATAATTGAAAGTTTTACTTTTAATATCTATCGGGACACTAAAGACCATGAGGCATTATTGACTTATGTGATGTTTCAAAATATTAATCTTATGAATGAGATTGCAGAAGGTGGTATATCATTGGGGAAGTCTTATTTAGTTGAGTTATTCAAATTTGATATAAATGATAATGCGAACAAAATAAAAATCCAATTAACGAATGAATTTAGGAAAACAAAGTTTTATTCGTTGGATGCGTTTAGATTGTTGGATATAGAAACAGGACGAACAAAGTTTTGGGGAAATCCTTATTGAAAAGTCAACGAGTTGTTCGTCAAGGCAGGTGAGTATGATTTAGTAAAACTGAAAGGTTTTTTGGAATTTAATGGCATCATTGCATGATTATCCTTTTTGAAGAATATCATTACGAAATCTCACAACTTGAGCCGATTCTGAGCGAACGCTATTATTTGCCTTTGGCTGATGGTTTTCGTTGCAAAATCAACTACGTAGGCTATTATTTTGATGCTAGTCGCCAAGCACAACCTGTGATGATTTTACCCAAAGTTTTTCTTGATGATTCGGGAAAAGTATTTGGCAATTTCGACCCTACCGATTTTTTAGATTTGACCGCCAACGCCCACACACGCAACGCACTGAAAGTAGAAAACAAGCTGGGTTTTCTGTACGAAATGAATACTTGGCTGTTTTTATCTATCAAAAAATTTAACGAGCGTAATGTCAGTAACCGCATTAGCGAAACCTCTGACCTTGCCCAAGTGATTTCAAATATTGGGCAACAGGCTATTTCTGAACTCGAAATCATGCGGAGCTTGATTCGCTTCAATCAAGAGCATCAGCAACTTTTTACTTTTATCAAGAAAACCAATAGTTCGCAAAACCACAAAACCGATTGGGCAAAAACCATTAGCCGAAAAACCGCCTATTTTCAGAATGGTTCGCCCCACTATCTCGATACGCTGAATAAACAAAAAACGGTTCACTACGATGAAGAGTTGATTATGCTTTTTATGAGTGTATTGGAATCATTCAACCAAAAATATTTTCTGAAAATACCAATCAATTCGCTTTATAAAACCCTTTCTACTACTGAGTTTAAGAGTTTTATCAATAATGGTACTCGTACACTCAAACGTATCAAATACAAGTATTTTAATGATAAATTATTGAAATTATGGCAATTATTATATGTTTTTTGTGAAAGAAACGAAAAAATAAAGGCTCAAAAATCGTTTAAAGAGGTTTTGCTGGTCAGAGATTTTAATATTGTTTTTGAAGACATTGTTGATGCTTTATTGGCAGAGCCAAATTTGCCGAAGCAACTAAAAGAACAAAACGACGGCAAAAAAATTGACCACATTTATCCGTATCAAGATTTACTGACCGAGCAAGATTTTATCTATCATATTGCCGATAGCAAATACTACGGTGCAAATGCAAAACTGAGCAAACATGACCAAGCCAAACAATATACTTATGCCAAAAACGTGATTCAGTATAACATTGATTGGCTAAATGTTGATAAAAATACAGGAAATATCAAATACCGTGATGAACTTACGGAGGGCTATAATGTTACGCCTAATTTTTTTATTAGTGCATTCGTGAATGATAACCTTGATTTTAGAGAAGATGGCTTGAAATTTAAAGAAAATTTCAAGGGGAATAATCATTTTACCAACCGACTTTTTGATAGAGATACCTTGATTTTGCGAGCCTATAATATCAATTTTTTGTATGTGCTGTCCGCCTATATTCAAAATAGCAATAGTCAAAAAGAGACTTTCAAAAAGCATACACGCAAGCAATTTAGGACTGAATTAGTCCAGTATTTGAATGAAAAATTTGAGTTTCGAAAAATCATTGTAGCGTCTGATATTGAGCAGTTTGTGGAACAAAATTTCAAGAAACTACAAGGCAAAATCTATCGCCCATCAGGTTGGGAAAATGAATTATTGCTGGCGGTGGAAAAAGGAACAAGTGTATTTGAAGATTTCGAGAATTGTAAAATTGAATCTTACTATTTAAGTGTTTAATAAGGTATATTTCTCAGCTTTTTTGTCTAATTTTGAATATTCTATGCAATTACTAAAACCAATTATATGCGTAAAATTTATTTAATCCTTGCGGTTTTGGCGTTAGCTATCACGGCTTGTCAGAAAGATGGTATTCCAGAAGATGATCAAATAACTAGCTATGTTACGAGTAAAAATCTGACTGTTACCGAAAAAACAGCTTCGGGCTTGCGTTATATTGTCACGAAAGCCAATCCAACGGGAGCAGCTTTGAAAGCAGGGCAAAATATTAATGTAAACTATGCAGGAACATTTTTGTCTGGAAAATCTTTTGACTCAGGAAATTTCAGTTTTGTATTAGGTGCAGGTCGTGTAGTTAAAGGTTTTGATGAAGGAATCGCAAAGATGAGAGTAGGAGAAAAAGCAATAATTATTTTCCCTTCAACTTTGGGTTATGGTTCGTCGGGCTCTGGGTCAATTCCTGCAAATTCTCCCTTGGTTTTTGATATAGAAGTAGTTTCGGCAAGGTAATATAAGATTTGTGCGAACGCTTAGACTAAACATTCAAATCAGTTTTTAATTTATATTCAAAAATAATGGCAACATACGGAAAAGATGGCTTTTCGGGCACAGAAGATGAGCAAATCGAAAGTTATATCAATAGTAAAAACTTGGCTATCACCGAGAAAACTTCTTCGGGTTTACGCTTTATTCTAACTTCACCAAATGAAGCGGGTACGGCGTTAGCAGCATCACAAAATGTTATGGTAAAATACGCTGGAAGACTCCTATCCGATGAGCAATTCGATGAAGGCACTTTCAGTTTTATATTGGGCGTTGGGCAAGTAGTTGGTGGTTTCGACGAAGGTATTGCCAAATTGAAAGTAGGCGAAAAAGGTACAATTATTTTCCCTTCGTCGTTGGGTTATGGCTCACGTGGTGCAGGAAGAGATATTCCAGGTTATTCCCCTTTGGTTTTCGATATCGAAATTGTTTCGGCAACATAAACTAAACTTTATTATTCGTATAGAGGTCGGTAAATTTATTGTACAGACCTCTTTGCATTTTTGGGGCGATAATATTTTTAAATAAGAGAATGAAAACTGCTCAATAGAGGTAAAAGATTAGTGAATATAATAATTTTAAGTTTTTTTGTAAAAATATGGCTTTTATATCAATTATTATTATCTTTATTAAATTTTAATAATATTGCTTTGAAAGTTTAATATTATTGAAATTTTATTCAATATTCTATTCGATATAAACTATTCCTAACCGATGAAAAGTATAGTTTTAAAGGCTAAAACTTTTTTCTTTTTGCTACTTACGAGCATAAGTTTGGCAACAATTGTGTGGAATTGTACAACTTCTTCTGCTGAAACGGGGTCAATCCCCAATGAGGTTGATTTTAATTTCCATATCCGCCCGATCCTTTCCGACCGTTGTTTCAAATGTCACGGCCCCGATGTTAATAAACGGGAAGCAAACCTACGCCTCGATACACCCGAAGGTGCGTATGCTGCCCTGAAAGATAACCCAAAAGCCCATGCAATTATGGCTGGAAGTTTAGAGAAATCAGAGGTTTATCAGCGTATTATTGCTAAAGATACTGCCGTTTTGATGCCACCGCCTTCATCAAACTTAAAACTGACTCAATACGAAATCGAACTGATAGCTAAATGGATAAAACAAGGGGCAAAATATAAACCTCACTGGGCGTTTATTGTCCCACAAAAACCAAAGTTACCCGAAGCCGACGAAGATTGGATAAAGAATGAAATTGACAATTTCGTATATGCGAAAATGGACGAAAAAGGACTGAAACCCAACGAAGAAGTCGACAAAGAACGCTTGCTAAAACGTGTAAGTTTCGATCTTATTGGACTACCACCGACTATCGAAATGCAAGAGCGTTTCTTGAAAGATAATTCGCCCAATGCTTACGAGAAAATTGTTGATGAATTACTAAAAAACAAGCATTATGGTGAAAAAATGGCCATTTCTTGGCTCGATGTGGCTCGTTATGCCGATTCGCATGGTTATCAAGATGATGGTCTACGCACCATGTGGCCGTGGCGAGATTGGGTGATTCATGCTTTCAATTCAAATTATCCGTATAGTAAATTTTTGACTTGGCAGCTGGCAGGAGACTTATTGCCCAACCCGAGTAAAGAAATGTTGTTGGCAACTGGTTTTAACCGAAATCATAAAATAACGCAAGAAGGTGGCGTAATTGATGAAGAATACCGTATTGAATATGTGACCGACCGTACAAATACTTTCGGTAAATCGTTTTTGGCTCTTACTTTTGAGTGTGCCCACTGCCACGACCATAAATACGACCCGATTTCGCAAAAAGATTATTATCGAACCTTCGCTTTTTTTAATCAAGTGCCAGAAAAGGGACTTTTTGGAACAATTGATGCTTCGTTTGCCGACCCACCAAACATGAAAATCACGACCGAAGACGTAAATTCTATTTTGAAATTTATCAACAAAAAAGATACGGCAAAAGTAATGGTCATGGTGATGAAGGACACCTCAAAGGTGCGTCCAACTTATATTTTGAATCGTGGAAATTATGATTCGCACGGAGAAATTGTTGGTGTCGGAATTCCGAAAGCCATCATGCCATTTGATACCAATAAATTAGAAAAAAATCGACTTGGTTTAGCCAAATGGATGTTAAACGATAAAAATCCGCTGACGGCACGAGTTTATGTCAATCGACTTTGGGCATCATTTTTCGGTCGAGGAATTGTGAAAACTTTAGGTGATTTTGGAATGCAAGGAGAATTGCCTTCGCACCCCGAATTACTCGATTGGCTAGCGGTAGATTTTAAACAAAACGGATGGAATGTAAAGCGTTTGGTAAAACAAATAGTAATGTCGGCCACTTATAGACAATCTTCGACTATTATAGAAAAACATTTGAAAACTGACCCTGAAAATATATTCTTGGCTCGTTCAACTCGAATGCGTTTCCCTGCAGAGAATGTACGTGACCACATTTTAGCAAGTAGTGGTGTGCTAAACGAAGAAATCGGCGGACCAAGCGTTAAACCTTACCAACCAAAAGGACTTTGGGAAGTGGCAACTTCGGGACGTGGAACGCTATCAAAATACGTTCAAGACCACGAGTCTGACCTTTACCGCAGAGGAATGTATGTTTTTATTAAACGAACTGTTCCGCCACCGTCAATGCTAATTTTTGATGCTAGCAACCGTGACCAATGCGAAGTTCAACGCAGCCGAACAAACACGCCACTGCAAGCATTGGCAATGATGAATGACCCACAAACAATGGAAGGTTCGAGGGTTTTAGCAGAGAATTTAATGAACGAAAATATATCTTTGGAAACCAAACTTGAAAAGGCATTCCGACGCATTATTTGCCGAAAACCCAAAGCTAAAGAATTAGAGATTTTAACCCTATATTATGAATCAGAAAGCGACTTTTTTAAGAAAAACACCAAAAAAGCTGACATGATGCTCAAAATCGGAGAATTTCAGCAAAAAATGATAAAAGATAAAAACGCAACCGCCGCTCTAATGCAAACAATCCAAATGATTTTTAATATGGAAGAAGCGATTGTTAGGGGGTGAAACTCACAAAGTGTTACACCCACCCCACTGCCCACGTTGATTATTTCTAAGTTTTGAGCTTAATTTCCCCTCCTTATTTTCAAGGAGGGGTGTCCTGACGAAGTTGGACAGGGTGGTTTTTTGAGTATAAGTTGATTGAAAAGACTTTATAATTCCTTAACCACCCCGTCAAAATTCGACTTTGTCAGGATTTTGCCACCCCTCCTTAAGAAAAGGAGGGGAAATTTTAGAACTAACCAAGCCCTACTTCGCAGTGGGATGTAAAAAACAAAATTTATACTATTCAATCATTGTATTTAAATGCAAAACGAATTTTTCAATCATAAACTAAACATTACCCGCCGCCACTTTTTGGGTAAGGCCGCCACTGGAATTGGTACTTTGGGTTTAGGCTCTTTGCTGATGCCAAATCTATTTAAAGGAGAAGGGAATCTGGACCAATTGCCTTTAGGTATGCCACATTTTGCTCCAAAAGCTAAGCGAGTAATCTATTTGTTTCAGAATGGAGCTCCATCTCAGCTCGAAACCTTTGATTATAAGCCTACACTCACCAAAATGATGGGTGAAGATTTGCCAGCTTCTATCCGAAATGGACAAAGATTAACGGGAATGACTTCAAAGCAGACAAAGTTTCCATTGATGGGTTCGTTTTTTGACTTTAAGCAATATGGTCAATCGGGTGCATGGGTGAGCGATATATTTCCCAATATGGCCAAAATCGTTGATGACCTTTGTATTATCAAAACCATGAATACCGATGCCATCAACCATGATCCTGCTCTTACATTCTTGCAGACGGGGGCCCAAGTTGGCAATCGTCCAAGTATGGGTGCGTGGGCTAGTTATGGTTTAGGTAGCGAAAATAAAAACCTTCCTGCATTTTGTGTTTTGCTTTCTCGTGGTCGTGGAAACGGGCAAGGAGTTTATTCAAAACTTTGGACAAATGGTTTTTTAGATTCTACGCATCAAGGCGTGGTTTTTAGCAGTGGCGAAGACCCAATTTTATATCTAAATGACCCCGAAGGCACGGATAAAATTGCTCGTAGAAGAATGTTGGATAAATTGTCCGAACTCAATCATTTGGGTTTTGAAGAAAACGGCGACCCCGAAGTGAAGGCCAAAGTACAGCAGTATGAAATGGCTTACAGAATGCAAACTGCCGTGCCAGAACTCACTGATTTATCGAAAGAACCTGACCATATCATAAAAATGTACGGCCCTGAGTGTTTAGTTCCAGGAACCTACGCAGCTAATGCTCTTTTGGCTCGGAAACTATCAGAATCGGGCGTGAGATTTGTACAGCTTTACCACCAAGGATGGGATCAACACGGAAACCTTCCCAACGAAATGCCACTCCAAGCTCAAGACGTTGATCGTGCGTCGGCGGCATTGATTACCGACCTCAAACAACGTGGACTTCTGGACGAAACTTTAGTAATTTGGGGCGGAGAATTTGGCCGAACTAATTATTGTCAAGGAAGTTTCACAAAAGATAATTATGGCCGTGACCACCATCCAAGAGCGTATAGTATTTGGATGGCAGGCGGAGGTGTAAAACCTGGCATTGTTTATGGTGAAACCGATGAATTTGGATATAATATCGTACGTGACCCTGTGCATATTCACGATTTCCATGCAACCGTTATGCACCTAATGGGCTTGAATCACGAACAACTTACCTTCAAACATTTAGGTCGAAGATACCGCCTAACCGATGTAGCAGGTAATGTGATTTCGGGTCTTATGGCGTAAGAAATTATCAATGAGTGATTATTATGTTTACTATTCTGTTTGATGGGTAAAAGACTCAGAATTCAGAACTCAGAACTCAGAACTAAATGACCCGTTTCTATAAAATTTCATCATACCTATTATTAAGTCTAAATACTCTCCTACTGTTCTTTTTGCTGTTTGAAGAACAAGTAAGCCTTCCACTTTGGATAAGTCCACTTGGACGAATGCACCCATTATTACTGCATTTACCGATAGGTTTTGTGGTGTTATTGGTGCTTTTTTCATTCTTGAAAAATGAAATAGAAACAAAAAGTTATGAAATAATCAGAACACTTTTGCTGACTTTAACAGCACTTTCTGCCGCAATCGTCGCATTGATGGGTTTCTTTTTATCAAGAGAAGGAGGCTACGATGAGCGACTTTTACAATTTCATAAATTCACTGGTATTTTCGTCAGTTTATTGGCTTATGTTGTAATAATTTTTGATAAAAAATTAAGCTCCAAAACATATTCTAATTGGGCACTATTGGGCATTATGGCCGTTGCTGGACATTTCGGGGCGGGCATTACGCACGGTGAAAATTATTTGTTTGAAGCGTGGCAAAAAACCGATATTGCTCCACAGTTTTCGGAGACTGACCCTATGTATAAAGCCGCCATTTTTCCGATTCTCGAAGCTAAATGTGTGGCATGCCATAATGATGATAAAACCAAAGGACAACTCAATATGAGTAGTATTGAAAAAATTTTTAAAGGTGGAAAAAATGGTTTAATTTGGAAAGTTGGCGATGCACTCAATAGTCACATCATTCAGCGAGCAAGTTTGCCTTTGGAGCATAAAGAACACATGCCACCAAAAGGAAAACCACAACTAACAAACGATGAAATTGCTCTCTTGACTACGTGGATAAACGAAGGAGCGGATGTAAAAAAAGCCTTCAAAAACTATTTGGCAAGTTCAGAAACCAAGAAAATTGCCTCGAAACTTGTAAGTACAAAATCTACTATCAAAGAAACCAAAGTTTATACTTTTTCGATGCCATCGGAGTCAGATTTGGCGGCCGTGAATACGCCTTTTTGTTCGGTTTTCCCATTTGCCACTGGTTCGCCCGCATTGCAAGCTGATTTTTTTGTGAGCAAAAATTTCGACCGAAAAGTTTTAGAAAATCTCTCAAAAGTTGGCGAGCAATTGGTAATTTTAAATCTATCGAAAATGCCATTAAAAGATGAAGATTTAGCTTTGATTGCTAATTTTCCGAACCTTGAAAAACTCATTCTTAACCAAACTGATATTACTGGAAAAACTTTAGAACAGCTCAAAAAATGCAAGAATTTGGAGTCTGTTGCATTTGCAGGCACGAAAATTTCTAAAGAAAACCTTCAAAAAATACTTGATTTACCGAAACTAAAAGAGGTTTTTGTATGGAATACTGATATTAATGAGGTTGGCGTAAATGAACTCGGAAAGAAATATGCCAAAATAAAATTTGATAAGGGAGGAATTGATAATCCAAATGAGATTTTGCAACTTAACCCACCAATATTGGTCAATGAAGGTTTTATCATCAAAACCAGTGCACCAATTACGCTTAAACACACCCTCAAAAATGTAAAGATTCGCTACACAATTGATGGTTCTGAACCTGACTCAACGACAGTAAATATCTACGAAAAACCAATAGTAATTGAAAGTTACACTAAATTCAAAGCCGTGGCAACCAAAGAAAATTGGTATGCTAGCAAAAAAGTTGAATACAGTTTCTTCAAGTCGAGTTATGTGGCTGATAGTGTATATTTGCTCAATTCGCCCGACCCAAAACATGCTGGTAAAGGTGGAACAACCTTAAAAGATTTGAAAAAAGGGCCAAACGATAATTTTGGCGATAAAGCATGGTTGGGTTATCGTGAAAAAGAATTTGTAGGGTTGTTTGAGTTCAAGAAGGTTCAACCCCTTAAAGGCTTAACAATCAGTTATTTACAAAAAATGGATTCGTTTATTTTGCCGCCAATGGTTATTGAACTTTGGGCTGGAAATAACAAATCTGATTTGAAAATCATTCAGAAGCTTAGGCCAAAGCAACCTGAAAAAATGGAGAGGAATGCTAATTTAGGATTACAAATCCTTTTCTCACAGGGCTCATACAAAATGATAAAATTGGTCATAAAACCAGTGTCAAAACTTCCCGTTTGGCATCCAGGAAAAGGTAAAAAAGGCTGGTTTTTTGTCGATGAAGTGTTTTTTAATTGATTTATTGAAGTAATTTGAGGTATTAGTACTGATGTCTATTGATGTCATTGCCTAAAATAAGTTTCCCTGTGATTGGAAAAATTGAATATAGTTAAAATTGTTTAAAACATTGATTTGGGTTTTGTTTTATCAATAAATCACATAAATTTATTGAGATTTATTGAATGATTTTTAAAAACCTAAGCTAAATTCATATTGTTGTGAGAAAAATAGAGTTTTCGATTATAAATATCTTTTTGTTTTTATTAAAAAAATAGTCTCAAAAGATAGTTCCAATTATCGAAAATAAACACCGCCATTTTTGTCTATTAGAACAATGCGTCTTTTGAAAAACACCTTAAATGTCCATTACGCACTAATTTAGGAGAAGCAATCACAAAAATGGCACGTTTTCTTTTGAAAACGTGCCATTTTTATATCTTTTTCAAGAAGTTATTACTCCAACGGATGCTCCAAAAGTAATTTTGAGACATTATAAATTTCCTTCTGTTTAGCTACAGAAGCACGTACAATTTTCACTTTTTCGGGCGAAATTACCGATGCTTTATTACCAAACGAATTTCTAACGTAAGTCAAAACTGCCGCTACTTCTTTGTCGTCAAGTAAACCTTCAAACGGTGTCATTGGCACTTGCCCAGGATAAGTCTTTCCGTTTACGTCTATTTGTCCAAGCAAACCTTTTAGTATAATTTTAATAGCTCGCTCTTCATTGCCTGTTACCCATTTCGTTCCTGCCAATGGCGGAAATCCCGAAGCGGTTAAACCTTTTCCATCAGCTTGGTGACACGTTCCGCAGTAACCTTCTTTGGCATAAATTTTCTTGCCAATTTTAAATAATTCGAGTTCTTTATCTTTCAACGTTGACTTTTCGGCAATTTCTTTGCCTTGCTTCACTAACATTCCATTCAAATGAGCAACGGCAGTTTCATGAGCATGAATCATCCATTCGTCCATTGGTTTCTTTTTGGCTTCCGCTAAAATCGGCAAACCTTTTTCTTTACCAATCCACGAGGTTGCCACGATAGCATCTAATCTCACTCGACTGTTTTCGTCTCCTACAGCTTGCATTAATAAAGCCGCTTGGTCGGGCACTTGATGCCCCACAAAACGTAAAACCTCTACCGCTGCCGCTCTTGCATGATAGTCTTTGGCTTTGAGCATTTGACGAAGTAGTTTTTGGTCAACTTTATTCAAACCCCAAGTTACCCACAGAGCCTCCAACATATTATGTTCGTAGCGAGGGTCATTTTTGTCTAAGCTAGCAACCCATTTTATGATTTTTGGTAAAACATCGGCGGCATTTCTTCCTCGTAATTCTCTACGTGTGCGGTAACGAGTACGATATTCGGGCAATTTTAAATTATCGAGCAAAGTTTCTACACTTGCACCGTCAATCTTTGCCGGAGTTATCAGTGGTCGTGACGGGTAAGTAACTCGATATACGCGTCCATGCACGTGGTCACGTAATGGATCACGAGCATTGTGCTGCATATGTCCGATTAGAATATTATGCCAATCTATGACATATAATGAACCATCGGGAGCAATTTCCATATCAACTGGGCGAAAGTTTCGGTCTTCACTCACTATTAAATCTTGACGGTGTTTGGTTTTATAACCAGTGCCATCATCTTTTATCGAATGTTGTTTTGTACCCAAAAATCCAATGGTATTATTGATGAGCATATCGCCTTGAACTTCATCGGGGAAGTGGCGACTCCACAAAAATTCAAGTCCTGAAGTTGGACGAACCATGTGGTCTTTTTCTATCAATTGAAAGCCTTTGTGCGTAGCTTCACCATAACGTGGAAGTACGGTTCCGGGCATCATCCAACGTACATCGGGGCTTGAAGTTTCAGCAAAAAATGGTTGTCCCCAATCATCAAAAGCAATTCCCCAAGGGTTCGGTATTGATAATTGAGCAGTGCGTTCGAGCTTGTGCAATTGCGGAGAATATCTATAAAATCCACCATTGGTAGCCCGCACAGTTCCGTATGGAGTTTCTACGTTTGTGTGCAAGAAAACACCTTCACCGCCATAAATCGCACCCGATGGGTCAGCACAAAATGCACTATTATTATGATGCGTATCGTGGTCATCGAAGCCACTGAGCAAGATTTCAACTTTATCGGCTTTATCATCGCCATTGGTATCGGTGAAAAGTTTAAGGTTTGTTCCTTGCGAAATATACACGCCTTCGGGAGCAATTTCAAAACCTAAAGGCAAATGTAATCCTTCAACAAAAACGGTTTGTTTGTCGGCCTTCCCATCGTTATTGGTATCTTCTAAAATCAAAATTTTATCATTTGGTTTGGCATCACCAGGTTTATAGTGCGGATAACTCGGCATAGTAGCAACCCACAAACGCCCTTTATTATCGAACGACATTTGTACTGGATTTGCCAAATCATTAAATTCTTTTTCGGAGGCAAAAAGCTCGATTTTATAGCCCGCAGGCACTTTTAGCTTATCGAGTGCATCTTGTCCATATAAATATTCGAGGCTGCCATTTTTTTCAGGATTAAAATTAGTAGTTACCGTTGGCAGACTTCGCGTGTTTTTATCCGCAGCCGCAACGTCCAATTTTTCACCTTTTGCAGCCATTAACCAAATGGCATTATCACGAATATCGGTCATTTGGCGAATCTTTTCGATTTCAGCAGGGTAATTTTCTGGCCCAAAAGGATTGTATCGACGACCGTAAGCATGAACTCCATTCGGAATTTTGTAGTCATTATGCCACATCCAGTTTTTTTCCATTACAGCGGCATGAATCAATGCTCGGTTTGACTCAGCTTTGGCAGAAGTTTTACCAAAAATTTTATCAGAAAGTAAAAGACCGAGCTTTTTATAACCTTCATCGTTTAGTTGTGAGCCATCAATCGTCAAAGGCTCGGCGATGCTGGCATACCACGCTTTTGAAGGTGTAAAAGCATCGACAAACAACACTTTATTTGCTATGGAAACTTCACGCATGGCATTGGTGTAAAGCAAAAGGTTTTCATTTTCTTTTACACCATTTGGTAAATCATATTTTGTTGATAAATCTTCAAAAGCAATGGGCGAAACAATAGCCAATTGTGGGGCGGCAACTCCATTGTATTTTTGACTTAAAGTATATTTAATAAAAGCATCCAATTCGGCTTTGAAATTTGCCAAACCTGCTTTGCTTTGAAATGATTCGCTATAACCAAAAAATGCAATAATTACATCAGTTTTAAGACGAGTTAGCCATTGGTCGGGATAATCAAAGTGACCTTCGCTGCCTGAGTTTTTGGCGTATTCGGTTTGAAATTTTTCTGCTCCTGCAAATGCCCATGGCAGATTTCGACTAGCGTGCGGACGAAAACCTGGGGTATCACCTCCATCACACATATTGCGGATTACAAGTGAATTTTCGGGGTAACGCACGTGCATTTCTGTCTCGAAATGGTCGTAGTTTATCATACGTGAACCAAGATTTCCACCGATAAGTGAAATATTGCTTCCTTTTTCAACTTTAATAATTTCAAGCGGAGCAGGTAAAAACGAACTGACCAGAAAAACTGTGAGTACGAATAATGTGAGTAATATTTTGATGTTGATTTTCATGTTCTTGAGTTTAAGGTTGGGGCTGGGTTCGGCTATGCTCGCCCACCGTAACAGAGGTACGATAGCTGAGCGTAGTCGAAGCTATTTCACCATGCCACGATATGGTACATTAATATCTATTTTTCCTTTCCAATTTTTAGGTACTTTTTTACCCAATTCCCAATGAATGGCATTAATAACAAGGCGTTGGAAAGCTTCTACTTGAAAATCTTCGGGATGACCCATTGTGGTAGTGAAAACTTTCGCACCAAACGAATTTGTGCCTGTCCATGCAATGGGATTTTCGATGGCTGCTTTATCAGGGTTAACTGACTTTCCCATCAATAACCATTCTGACCCTTTCGTAGGATAATCTGGCAGAACTCGGTATAACCACGAACGCACATGGAAACTTGGAGCAACTCCAGTCAGAATCGGGTGGTTTTTGCTCGATTCAATGACTGCAACATCCGTGCTGCTTTCGTGTCCGTAATGCGTATGAGCTGCTTTGCCACCCCAGCCCGGAGGAGCATTAAGTGCAAATTCACCAAATGCATTCCACCGTACATAAGCATCACCTTTCGGAAAATTGAAAGCGTGAGTTGTTGTTCGGAAACCCATAACTGGCTTTCCAGATTTAAGATATTTATCAATATATTCAAGTTGCTCAGGCGGTAATTGTCGCCAACGTAGATAAAAAACTGCCAAATCAGCTTCTTGCAAAGCCTCCAAACCTGGAATATCTTTTTCGGCATTTTGGTTCGGATAAGCCTTTAAGACTTTGGTTCGGAAACCGTAGTTTTTTTCAAGCTCGGCAGCAATTAATGGAAGAGTAAACTCGCCACTATACTCATGGTCGCCAGTGACGAAGACAATTAACGGCTGTTTTTTCGTTTGTGCAGTTGCCGGATGCCCAAACACAGAAAGCAGCACAAAACTCAGTAATAAAAAAGTTTTACGCATTATAGTTTTATAAATTGAAGGTTGAGTTAATTTGGTGATTCATAGCCAATTAAGGGCAGTATTCCAGTCACCAAACTTTTAATCATAAAAATAAGTAATAATTTTATTATTTCTCAATTAGGCGAAAGAATATTATTAAGAAAATTTAAGAATCAATTCAGTATTCTATCGACTTCAGCATAATTTTAGAAAAATGCAGATTAAAAGCATTCATTTTTTCAAATATAATATTGACATAACGTTTTGTTTCTAATTATGCCTTAGCTTTGTGAAATCTATATTGTAGCAAGACTTTCTTTATTAGCAAATATGCCCAAAATATCTGTACTGATGGCAGTATATGATACTGATTTTTCTCTAGTTAAACGTGCGATTGATTCTGTACTAAATCAAGATTTTCAAGATTTTGAAATGATTGTCATTGACGATGGTAGTCAGAATGGAACCCAAAATCATCTACTAAATTACGTAATTGAAAACGAAATTAAAATCAGCTACCTACGCCATGCTAATTGTGGACAGTCCGAGTCAATTAATCGAGGTATTTTGAATAGTAATGGTGAATATATCACTATTTTGGATGCTGACGACGAGTATAAACCCAATCATTTATCGTCTTGCCTAATTGCTATAGAATCATTGGATTTGATTGCCTCTACAACCGAAACCATTGTAGATAGTTTAGATGATTTTTTTGTACCTGATAAGTATGACCAAAATCAGCTTATTCACGTTGACGATTGTATCTTATTTGCTACTTTGTTTGGAAAAAAAGATGTTTTTATGAACCTAAAGTTTCAGAAAAAATATGCTGCTGATGCCCAATTTTATGAAAGTGCATCACAAAAATATGAGGTAAAGAAAGTAAATTTACGTACCTATATTTACTATCGCAATACACCGAATAGTACCTGTGCGAAAATCAAAAATGCTACCTTTGCTACCTTCACCAATAAAAATTCGTATGTCCCCTTTGCCAATTCGTAAAAACGTAATCATGGCTTGCCACATTACGGGCATTTATGATGTAAATCGTAGTTATACTTTACCTAATGATGATTATTCTCTTGTAAAAGCTTGGGCGGACTCAGTCATTGATTTAAAACTCAATGGTATTATTTTCCACAATAATTTTTCTGAAGAAACTTGCCTTAAATATCAAAATGAACATGTAAGTTTTGTGAAAATTGCATACGATAGTAGATTCAATCCAAATATTTATCGGTATTTGGTTTATGACGAATATCTTCAAAATCACCATCATACTACTGATAATATATTTTTAACTGATATTTCTGATGTTGTGGTTGTGCAAAACCCTTTTTTACAGCCGTTTTATATCCAAAATACTTCGGCAATTTTTTGTGGAAATGAGCCCAAAGTACTCAATAACGAATGGATGCAGGCTCATTCTGAGCATTTACGAAGTAAAATCAGAGATTATGCACAATATGAGGGATATTTTGGCAATGAAACTCTTTTAAACTGTGGAATAGTTGGCGGTAATATTACGGTAATGCGTGAATTTATCGGAAGATTGTCTTCTATACACCGACAACATAATTGCGATAATCAAACGGCATATACTGGTGATATGGGGGCCTTTAATTATTTAATTCGAACAGCATATAATAATAAATTCTTTCATGGCTCACCCATCAATACTGTGTTTAAAGAATATCAAGATCTCCGAACGGACTGCTGGTTTAGGCATAAATAAAAGGCTATTTCATTTTTAAAGTTCCCATCGCACAATACCAAACCTTAGCAATTACGTTAGGATAAACGTACAAATAATTTTTATGATGAAAAATCGTTTCATTTTTACCTTTTTAGTTTTTTTTTCTCTTCAAGCGTTTTCGCAAACTACCGAGCAAATCAGCGGTGAGGCTAAACTCGAACAATCAGTTTTAGATTATGTAAATCTCTACCGTAAAACCAAAAATTTAGCACCGCTCAAAATGATGCCACTCATTACGGCAGAGGCATTGAAACACAGCAAAAATATGGCTGACGGTAGAGTAGACTTTGGCCACGATGGTTTTGATGGCCGAGCTGATCGTCTGATGAGCCTAATTGACTTATCAAACGCCATTGCAGAGAATGTTGCTTACGGAAAATTTTTGGCACAAGAAGTGGTCAATCGTTGGATTAAAAGCCCTGGGCATCGAAAAAATATCGAAGGCAAATTTACGCTTACTGGTGTGGGTATCGTGCGTCGGGCGGATGGTTATTTATTTTTTACACAAATATTTATCAACAAATAGTTTTAGACAATCTCCAAAAACCGCCTCAAACTCGGATTAGTATTTTGTAGATTCCATAAAGCTGTAATTTCAGCTTTTTGTGCAATATCTCGAAGTTCTATAAATTTAACGGCGGTGTTGGTTACTCGCTCAAACGAAATCAGAATGAGCGAAATACCCAGATTATTTTCGACTAGTTTTAGGGTTGTATAGCCGTGTACAGTTTCATGCGATATTTTCGGAGAAAACCCAGCATCTTCATAAATACTCCATTGCAGGATGTGGTAAATCTCACCATCGGTTTTGGTTGGAAGGATAAATTTCTCGTTGGCAACTTGTGTTAATGATTGAAAATTCGTTGCATCAAGCCAATGGTTTTTGGGCAAAACCAAAGCAAAATTTTCTTGAAAAACATTTCGTTGCTTAAACCGCTTATTGGGTGGTGGATTGCGAAGAAAAGCAATATCCAACTCACCTTTCTGAACCGCCAAAAGTTGTGAGGCCGAAGTCATTTCTGATAAATAGGTATGAATTTCGGAATATTTATCGTGTAAATCGCCAAGTAATTTGGGCAAAAAAGTATGAATGCATGACCCAACATAACCAATTTTTAGTTCACCTTTTTGCCCCATTTCTATTTGCTTAATCTCGTTTTTCGACTTTTCTAACTGCTCAAAAAACTTAGTTATTTCTGTATTGAAATACTCACCTGCAACCGAAAGTCTTACATTTCGTTTGTTTCTATCAAAAAGTATCTCGCCTAATTCTGCCTCCAAAACTTGGATTTGCTTCGTTAGTGCTAGCTTATCGGCTGCACGTCTGAAATGCAGCTCATGAGCAAGCATAAGAAAATAACGAAGTTGTCGAAGTTCCATTTTAGTATCACATTTTAGTCAACCGAACCAAGTTTTTCAAATCTTCATTTGATAAATCTCCAAGCCAATTTTCGCCAGTATTGATACTCATATCGGCTAAATCTTTTTTGGAATGTATCATAGCATCAATTTTTTCTTCCATCGTTCCTTGATTTATTAGGCGATAAACCATTACATTTTTGGTTTGTCCAATTCTAAAGGCTCTGTCGGTTGCTTGGTTTTCTACGGCAGGATTCCACCACAAATCAAAGTGAATAACATGGTTGCCCTGTGTTAGATTTAGTCCCGTCCCACCTGCTTTCAATGATAAAATAAAGATAGAATCTGCTCTGTTTTTCTGAAATCTTTCCACCAATAAATCTCTTTGATTACGGTCGATTCCACCGTGCAGAAATAGCGGATCAACCAAAAATTTATCCTTAATAAACTCAACCAAAAGTTTACCCATTTCACGATATTGTGTAAAAATCAGCACTTTTTCATTAGCTTCTTGGATATTTTCTATGAGTTCTATCAACATTTGAGCTTTCCCCGATTCTTCTAATGCTTTTTTCCCTTTATTCAAATATTGATACGGATGGTTGCCAATTTGTTTCAAAGCTGTCATTAATTTCAGCACCAATCCTTTACGGGCGATACCTTCATTTTCTTCAATATCTTTCAGACTCTTTTGAACTACACTTTCATACAAAGCAGCTTGTTCTTTGCTAAGATTTGTATAATGGTTATTCTCTATTTTATCAGGTAAATCACTGATAATGCTTTTGTCGGACTTTACTCTTCTGAGCAGAAATGGTGCAGTTATTTTCTTAAAAATTTGGAGTTGTTCTTGATTATGTTCTAACTGAATCGGTTTTGTGAATTCGTTTGTAAATTTACTCAAATTACCTAAATAGCCTTTGTTTGTAAAATCAAGAATACTCCAAAATTCACTCAAACGATTTTCTACGGGCGTACCGCTCATCGCAATTTTAATGTCAGATTTGAGATTTTTTATAGCCTTTGTTTGCTCAGTATCAGGGTTTTTAATGTTTTGAGCTTCGTCAATTGCTACACAATACCAGTTTGTTTTCTTGAAAACATCGGCATCGCTTCGCACCGTTCCATAAGTAGTTATTACTAAATCAATAGGATTTTCAGTGTCTTTAATTTCCAGCTTTCGTTTTGTTCCATGATAAATCTGGAAGGTTAAATCAGGAGCAAAACGATTGATTTCTTTCTGCCAATTCGTCAAAAGTGTGGTCGGAACAACTATCAAAGCCTTATTTTTGACAAAAGCTCCTTCTTGTTTAAATTTCAATAAAAGTGTAATTACTTGTAAAGTTTTGCCCAAACCCATATCATCAGCAATCAAACTGCCAAAGCCCAGTTTGGTATTTTTTACCATCCATTCATATCCACGTAATTGGTACGGGCGGAGTTCAGCATGAAGATTTTCGGGAAGTTTTACTTTATCTGGACTCGTTAAATCTTTCAATAATACAAGAACATCTTCTGAAAGCCCGATTTTTGAGCCTTGATATTCTTCGGCTAGAGCCATTTTCAGTAATTCTATACCAGCCAATTTCGGTGGATTTTCAAGACGTTTTTTGAGTTTTTCAAGTTCATCTTGTTCAATCAACATATATTGGTCTTTGATTTTGACCAAACCTTTCATGCCCTTGATAAGACGCTCAAACTCATTCCATGACATTAAATCTTCGCCAACAGCAATTTGCCAATTGAAAGAAAGCATATCATCAAGGTGCAGAAAACCTCCTCCATCAGAGGCTTTCTTTGATTTTATTATACCTGAAATCTGCGGTTTTATCCAATGTTTCAGCGATTTTGGTAATAGAATCTGAATTCCGAAAAGTTGTAATGTAGGTATTATATCAAGTAAAACTCCCACAAACTCCTCACCATCGAATTTCATTTTTTGGCTGCCTTGCATTTGTAAATATTTATCTAAGGCAGAAAAATGATTTGATAGTAAAAGTAAATCCTGTAACACCTCAAAACGTATATTTTCGTAGAGTTTCTCTTGCAAAATTTGCTGAAACTCAATTGGCTCTTTCTGTTGTTCGAGTCGATTTTGCACCAAAACATCAAGCACAAAATCGCCTCGTTCTGGGTTTTCTTCAATTCTCAATATTGGTACAAAATCTTTTTGAGTAATATAATAATTGTTCAGCCATGTCTGAATACCAATTGGCGTTTCTTTCTCTCGAAAACCCTTAAATTCGTAGGGAACTTGTTGAAAGAAAAATTCGTCCCACATTTGGTAGGAAACCTTACCACGATAAAAATCACCCATCGGAATCGTAAACAAACTTACATACTCGTTCAGCATAAGCGAACAAAGCGTCAGTATTTGTTCACTAGGTGTTTGATAAAGCGTTTTATTCTTAGTCTGAAATTGTATTAAATTTGGCGGAATCGCTTGTGAAAGTGTCTTAAGAATATCTTCTATTTCAGCATTATTGAGAGCAGGAAGCCATCTGATTAAATAATCATCGCCAGTGTTTTTTAATAATTGAGGTATAATTGCTCCATTTTCAAGTAATTTCAAACAAAATTGATGCGAAATCTTCAAAATTCGGAAAGCATCCGACATTCGGTCAAAATATTTTTCGTCGCTTAAATAAACTGAGTTTAATAATTTTTCAAGCGTAACTTTCTTATAATCCCGTACTTCTTCATCGGTTGAAACAAACCTAAACTCAGCAATTTTAGCAGTTTCCAAAACAAATATTTCCAAATTATCCCCCAAAACTAAGTCTTCAATAATTACTTTTTTTTCTTCAAGTTTCCATTTTAAAAGCCCTTTTGACAATAATTTATGAGCCTTTTCGAGGTTTTTCTTAAAATCTTTCTCTGCAAAAATCGGGCTTCCCTGAATAATTTTCAATAGTTTGTCAGACATTGGTTCGATATACGAGAAATCAATATCATCAAAAATATCATCTTTTATTTTAGCTATTTCTGCAAACTTTTCTTCAAAAAAATCTGCAAACGCATTTACTCGAATACCTGATTTTTTACCAACAGAATAACGGCTACTGACTTCGCCCAAGACATCAAAATCATGTAGCTGAAAAACCAAAAATGGGTTTTTATCAATTTCCTTGGCGATAATATAAATGACTGCTGCCAAATGTTTACAAGGCACGGCCGAATCGGGACAAGAACACTTCATCGGAAAATCTCGCCAAGATTTTGGAAAAAGCGGAATATTCTTTTCCTCTGCAAACTTATTTAATTCTTGCGGTAATTCACGGTTCAATAATTTAGCGAGCAATGTCGGATTTCCAAAAATTGCTTCTAAAAGTGCTTGTTTTTGACTACTTGTAAAAATCGGTACGCTGACCATCACTTTATAAGGTCGAGAAGCCGACCCTTGTACTTGTGCATAAATGGCATTAGTTTCGATTTCAATATTTTTTACTGCACCATTATTGGCATAAGTTTTGCCACGAGGAAGGCGATTGCTATTATCAATTTTAGAAAGAGAATTGAGCCACTGCTGTCCCCACCAAGTTTTGCCGTATTGTGTTGCCATTTTCTATTTATTTTCTAATTGTAAAACCTTACTTGTCCATGCTCTCACTTCATCGCATAAAGCTGGATTTTCAATCAACGGGCGGCCATACGACGGAATCATTTGTCTAAGCTTCTTCTGCCAATCTTCCGACTGCATTTGTATAGGAAAACACTTTTTTATTACATTCAACATAATAGAAACCGAGGTCGAAGCCCCAGGCGAAGCACCCAATAGAACAGCTAATGAGCCATCAGCGGCACTGACCACTTCTGTTCCAAACTCCAAAACACCACCATGTTCGTCATCTTTTTTGATAACCTGTACCCGTTGCCCAGCAATTTCTAATTCCCAATCTTTCATTTTGGCGGTTGGCATAAAATTTCTGAGGGCTTCCAGTTTTGCCTCTTCAGATTGCATGACTTCATGAATTAGATATTTTGTGAGTGGTATATTATCCAGACCAGCCGAAATCATCGGAATCAGATTCGTCCATTTGATTGAAGCCGGTAAATCGAAATAAGAGCCATTTTTCAAGAATTTCGTAGAAAAACCTGCATAAGGGCCAAAAAGTAGAGCTTTTTCTCCATCAATCATGCGTGAATCAAGGTGAGGAACCGACATTGGTGGGGCTCCAACCGAAGCCTTACCATACACTTTGGCATGATGAGCATTGATGACTACGGGGTTAATACACTTCAACCATTGTCCACTCACAGGAAAACCGCCAAAACCTTTACCTTCAGGAATATCGGCCTTTTCGAGCAAATGCAATGAGCCTCCTCCCGCCCCAATAAACACAAATTTGGATTTAACCTCTATTTCTTCAATAGTATCTAAGTTTTTTACCCCAATCGTCCATTTTTTCTTATCATCTTCTCGCTCAATATCTTCTACTTCGTGGTGCAAATGAATATTTACACCAATTAATCCATCTAAATATTCGAGCAAAATATGAGTTAAAGCTCCAAAATTGACATCAGTTCCGATCTCCATTTTTGTGGCAGCTATAGGCTGATTGGGGTTACGGTCTTCCATCACAATCGGTATCCATTTTTTCAATTGTGCATGACTTTCAGAATATTGCATGCCCTTAAAAGGATGGTATTTAGTTAAAGCTGCATGACGTTTTCTGAGGTAAGTGATGTTTTCTTCGCCCCACACAAAACTCATGTGCGGAATACTTCGAATAAAACTTTGAGGTAATTGAACGATGTTTTTCTCGACTAAAAAAGCCCAAAACTGACGAGAAGTCTCAAAGGCTTCATCAATCACAATGGCTTTTTTGCAATCAATCGAACCGTCTTCGAGTTCGGGTGTATAATTTAATTCACAAAGTGCCGAATGCCCCGTTCCTGCATTATTCCACGCATCCGAACTTTCGCCCGCCACAAAATCTAAACGCTCAAAAACCTCAATCGTGAGGTCGGGCTGAAACTCTTTAAGTATGATTCCGAGCGTGGCACTCATGATTCCTGCCCCAATAAGCACTACGTCCGGCTTTTTATTGATAGTCTTTGCTATTCTTGTCATTTCTTAAGTTTGATGTTGTTGGTTGTGTAAAGCTAAATACCTTATATAAAATACAATGCCAATGGGTGCGATTAAAATGTTTTATTAGATTCTTTTTTTGAGTAAATTTCCCCTCCTTATTTTCAATGAGGGGTGTCCTCCTGACGAAGTCGGACGGAGTGGTTAATAACCTGTAAATTGCTTTTAAATAGGCTTATTGGGAACAAACCACCCCGTCTGGGCGTCCCCGTCAAATTTCGACTTCGTCAAAATTTAACCACCCCTCCTTGAAAAAAGGAGGGGAAATTTTAAAAACCTTTCAGGATGTAAAATATTTCAATTAATCATTTTAATTGATTAATTATTAACAAAAATACTATTTTTAATTATTAAATAGTAGGGCGAATTTTGTAAAAAAATAAGGTTCAACAATGATAAATACAATCATAAACAAAAGCACACAGTTTATTAACCAAGATTGGCTGGATATTGATAATTTACAGCAAATATCAACACATACACTAGACCTTACTCTTTCGGAAACAACTCGCCACCGAATCAATAGTTGCCGAGATTTTCTCGACCAAAAACTCAACAGCAGTGATTGCCTTTTTTATGGCATCAATACTGGCTTTGGTTTCTTACAAAATGTAGCGATTGACAAAACTCAAATTGCTCAACTACAATATAATTTATTACAATCGCACGCTTGTGGAATTGGCGATGAAGTTCAGCATGAGATTGTAAAATGGATGCTTTTCTTAAAAATCCAATCGCTTTCTTACGGACATTCGGGCGTGCAAGAACAAACCGTACAGCGATTAATTGATTTTTATAATTACAATATTACACCAGTTGTTTATACACAAGGTTCTCTCGGTGCTTCGGGCGACCTATCTCCACTATCACATTTGGCTTTGCCGTTGATTGGTTTAGGAGAAGTAAATTTTAATGGAAAAAAAAGGGTAGCAAAAGAAGTCTTAGACCAATTTGGCTGGCAAGCTATTGAACTACAAAGCAAAGAAGGAATTGCTCTCATCAATGGCACGCAATTTATGGCCGCTTACGGGATTTATGGTCTGCTGAAAGCCCAAAAACTCCTCAAACTAGCTGATTTGATTGCTGCTATTTCGATTGATGCCTTTGATGCTTCATTAGAACCTTTTCACCCAAAAATTCATGAGATTCGTCCGCATAAAGGACAAGTAGAAACCGCCAAAATTATTTGTAAGCATCTGACTAACAGCCAAATAATCAACCAAACAAAAACTCAAGTCCAAGACCCGTATTCGTTTCGTTGTATTCCACAAGTACACGGAGCAAGTAAAGATTCAATTGATTTTGTGAGTAAAACTTTCTTGCAAGAAATCAATGCTGTGACTGACAACCCTACTATTTTTCCAGAAGAAGACTTGATTCTTTCGGGTGGAAATTTTCACGGCCAACCTTTGGCAATCGCATTTGATTTAATGAGCATGGCAATGGCAGAAATAGGCAGTATCTCTGAGCGACGTACCTATCAATTATTATCAGGACAACGTGGTTTACCCTTGTTTTTAGTTAAAAACTCAGGTTTAAATTCGGGTTTGATGGTACCGCAATACACAGCCGCAGGAATCGTGAGCGAAAACAAACAACTCTGCACACCAGCTTGCATTGATTCGATAGTTTCCTCGAATGGCCAAGAAGATCACGTAAGCATGGGAGCAAATGCCGCCACCAAAAGTTTGCGAGTACTGATTAATGTGGAACGAATTTTAGCAATAGAATTACTTACCGCGACCCAGGCATTGGCCTTTAGAAGACCGCTCAAAAGCTCAGAAATAGTAGAAAAAGTCTATGAAAAATTTAGGCTAAAGGTTACCTTCAATGAAAGCGACCGATTATTGCATACTGACATCAAATCGGCCGTAGAATTTTTACGTAATATAAATTTACCAGTGCTGTAAATAAACACAGCACTGGTAAATTTATATTACCTTCCAGCTCTCAGTTCCAACTCGGCACGCTTCAATGTAATCAAATGACCGATTGGTTTTCCTGCACGATAAGTAATCACTCGGAGAGTAATCGGGCCATCGGGCAATGCTATTTGTTGTGAATATTTTGGCGAAAATTTGTCTGGCATCGAATCGTCAAGGGAATAGAAAATATCTACATCCGATATCTCGCTACCCAATTCGAGCATTAATTTGCCATTTTTATAACATGGTGTGATAATAGCATCATAAACAGCTTTTGAAAAACCAAGCTCTGCAACTTCGGCACGGTCGAAATGAGCTTCCATGCGTTTACTGAAATTATCCCAGTTTTTAGCCGATTTTTGTGACCAATAAACCTCCGACAATGCCCATGCTCGTGGGTAAGTCATATATTCAGCATGACGTAAAGTTGGTGTTTGTTCACTCCAAAGATTTCCTTGGCCACCCAAAATATATTTAGCATCAACTCCGTCAGGCACTGGCTCGAAGCTATACGATTTACTTACTCGCAAACCTGCATAAATCGGTGGGTCGATAGTGTTTTCACCTTGGTTGTAATCAATATAGGTAAAAGTAGTTGGTGTCATTACAACCTCATGTCCAAGGTGTGCCGCTTCAATTCCTCCCTTCACTCCTCTCCAACTCATTACAGTTGCATTTGGCGAAATTCCACCCTCCAAAATCTCATCCCAACCGATGAGTTTTTTACCTTTTGCTGCTAAAATTTTCTCCAATCGATTCATAAAATAGCCTTGAAGGTCTTCTACGTGACGAATACCCAATTTTTTCATCAATGCCTGACAACCAGTATCGGCCGCCCAAAAACCTTTATAACATTCGTCGCCACCCACATGAATATATTGGTTAGGGAAAAGTGCTGCAACCTCAGTCATTACTTTATCCAAAAACTCATAAACTTTTTCATCAGAAGGATTCATGGCATTTTCATAACGCATCTTGAATGTGCCGTTTCCGTACCAATCAGCAATATTTGCTCCTGGATTTACGAACGTATTTGGGTCTTTTTTGGTACTCAATTCTGGATATGCGGCAATTGCCGCCATGCTATGACCTGGTACATCAATTTCAGGAACAATCGTTACATTGCGTTCTTGGGCATATTTTACAATTTCCTTGATGTCTTCTTGCGTATAAAAACCACCAACTGTTGCTTTTTCTCCTACTTTTGCAGGTTCGCGGTCGCCGAAATGTCCTGCCCTTGGAACTCTCCACGCTCCTACTTCGGTCAATTTAGGTAAAGATTTTATCTCAATTCTCCAACCTTCATCATCGGTTAAGTGCCAATGAAAAGTATTATATTTTAAGCGAGCAATATCATCAATGTATTTTTTCACCTCAGCCTTTGTGAAGAAATTGCGGCTCACATCAAGCATAATTCCTCTCCAGCCAAAGCGTGGATAATCAGTGATTTTTACTGCTCGAATCGCCCACGTAGCTTTTGAAACTGACTTACTTTCAATCTCTTTTGGTAAAAGTTGTAACAAAGTCTGCACTCCATAAAACAAACCGGCAGTTTGGTTAGCCGAAATAACAATGCCTTTCGGGGTCGCCTCAAAAGTATAGCCTTCTTTTCCAATCTGGGCATTTGGGGTGTCATTCAAATTGAGTTGAATCAAACCAGCTTTACCTTCTTGGGCTTTTAATGCCAAACCTGTCGGCACGCTCAATTTCTGTACCAAGATTTCGGCTATACTGCCTGCGTCAGGTTTGTTATAACCTATGGTAGTTTTTGCAGTTAAAATAAAACTACCTACATTCTGTACTACCTCAACGGGCTGAGGAATAAGATTTAAGGGCGTATTTTGGGCATTTAGATTTAGAAAGGTAAAACTAAGCACCGAAAAAAGAACTTTTTTCATAGAAAGAATGAAGAGTTTTGTTGAATTGAAATTGGCTGAGGTTGAATTAGATTACAATATTAATCTAGGAAGGTTTTCTTTTCAAGTCTTTTTAAAAAATTATTTTTCAATAAGTTGATATTAAAAAAATATTTTATAATACCTTATTTTATATTTTAATGAAATAAGCGGCACTTTAATAACTAAATCAACGATAGATTATGAGCGAAATTCTCGTTGTATTCAATTTTGAAACATCATCAAATACTGTCGATACCATTTTAAAGAATACGTCTAACACCTTCAATTTTAAAGCAAAAAATCCATTATAATTCCCCAAAAACGCAAAAAATTAAAATCATTCTTTACTTTTTTTAGACATTTATTTCTTAGGTTTTCAAAAACAAGTATCTTTGCCAGTACTTTCCTGTAAATTCTAATGTCTTATGCTTTATTACCTGTTTACTTATCTTGACAAAGCTTTCAATTTCCCTGGAGCGGGTGTGTTTCAGTACATTACTTTCCGTGCAATGGGAGCTATCGTTTTATCATTATTGATTGCCTCAATCTTCGGAAAACGTATCATTCTTTTACTACAAAATCTTCAAATCGGAGAATCAATCCGTGACCTTGGTTTACAAGGACAAATGCAAAAAAAAGGAACACCAACGATGGGCGGCTTCATTATTTTGGCATCTTTGATGATTCCTGTATTGCTCTTTGCTAAACTCGACAACGTTTATATTGTCTTGTTGATAATAGCTACTTTGTGGACTTGTGGTATTGGCTTCGCCGACGATTATATCAAGGTTTTCAAGAAAGATAAAGAGGGCTTAAAAGGTCGATTTAAAATTATTGGTCAAGTAGGCTTGGGAATAATTGTAGGTCTGACACTCTATTTTAATGATTACGTAAAAATCAGAGTTTACGAAAAGGGTAAAATTGCAAGTTCAATCGGTGAAATTCAAAAATACACCGATGTTCATTCTTTGACTACAACAGTTCCTTTTTTCAAGAATAACGAGATTGATTATCAAATGTTTGGTAGTTTTTTACCGGAAAGTCTGGCTTGGTTGCCTTACGTTTTGGTAGTAATTTTTATCATTACGGCAGTTTCAAATGGAGCTAATATCACCGATGGAATTGATGGTTTAGCCGCAGGAACTTCCGCAATTATTGGTATAACTTTAGCAGTTTTTGCTTATTTATCGGGAAATAAGGTTTTTGCTCAGTACCTAAATCTTATGATGATCCCGAATTCGGGAGAAGTAGTAATCTTCTGTGCAGCCTTTGTCGGAGCATGTATTGGCTTCCTCTGGTACAATGCTTATCCTGCTCAAGTTTTCATGGGCGACACAGGTAGCTTGATGCTTGGAAGCGTGATTGCGGTATTGGCTTTGGCACTTAGAAAAGAATTATTGATACCTGTAATGTGCGGAATTTTCTTGATTGAAAACCTATCAGTGATTTTGCAGGTAAGTTATTTTAAATATCAACGTCGTCGAAAAGGCTTAGAGTTTGCCCAACAAAATCGTTTATTCTTGATGTCGCCTTTGCATCATCATTATCAGAAAAAAGGCTATCACGAAGCCAAAATTGTTACTCGTTTCTGGATTATCGGTATCGTGTTGGCAGTGGCTTGTTTGGTAACTTTGAAGTTGAGATAATTTTTAAAAGTCATTGGCCAGGTATCTACAAGTTGACCTTAATTAAATACCTTTTTTAGCCAATTACGACACAGAACTTCTTCTATGATATTGTACATAGAAGAAGTTTTTTGCTTTAAGCCTTCATTATTTTACTCATACTACATTTTATTCTTACCTTTGAAAAGTAGATTTTTAATCAAAACTTTCGTAATAATGATAAAACGTCAAACCTTCATCAAAATATTTTTATTTGTTGCCATTGCCTCGGTTTCATATAGTTGTTTAGTTCCTGAGAAAAAGCGGTTGGCACAAATCGATATAACCGAAGTTGGCTTTGGTATTGATAGTCTTTTGGCTGTACAATTAGGTGCTGATGAATATGGTATGAAAACCTACGTGTTGGCTCTATTGAAACAAGGTCCACGCCGATTGATGATTGATTCAGTGACGGCCACAAATTTACAAAAAGCACACCTAGCCAACATTACACGCTTAGCCGATGAGGGTAAATTAGTTATTGCGGGTCCATTTATGGACAATACTGACTTGAAAGGAGTCTATATTTTTGACGTAAAAGCAATTGAAGAAGCCCAAAAACTTTGTGAAACTGACCCCGCAATTAAAGCAGGTTCACTGATGATGGAATTGCACCCGTGGTATGGTTCGGCTGCGATTATGCAAATTCCTGTTATTCATAACAAAATCGTTAAAAAACAGCCGTGAAAAAATCGATTATAGTTTTATTACTACTTATGGCATACCAATCATTTAGTCAAAAACTAAAGATTGTTGAAAAACCAATCGTCTGGGATTCTACTCGCATAGCTTTATCGGTAGAATATCTAAAACAGCGACATGGAATCGTGCAAACTCAACCAACTATTCAACCCAAAATGGTTGTGGTGCATTGGACGGCCATTCCAACATTCGATAAATCGTTCTTTGTCTTTAATTCTTCAATATTACCAAACGCCCGCAAAGAACTACAAAATGCCAGTCAACTCAATGTTTCGGCACATTATCTGATTGATAGAGATGGAACGGTTTATCATTTGATGCCCGATACGCTTTTGGCTCGCCACGTAATTGGACTCAACTATTGTGCAATCGGAATTGAAAATGTAGGGGATGGTGATAAAAATCCATTAACAACAGAACAATTTAGAGCCAACTACCTATTAATCAAACAATTACAGAAGAAATATAAATTAGAATATCTCATCGGGCATCATGAATACATAAAATTTAAAGGTTCAAAAATCTGGAAAGAAACTGACCCGAAATATCAGACTGTAAAATCTGACCCCGGCGATGAATTTATGAATAAATTGAGACAGAAATTTAAAAAACTTCGGAAAGAAATATG
The DNA here is from genome assembly GCA_945860265.1 of Emticicia agri. GTDB lineage: Bacteria > Bacteroidota > Bacteroidia > Cytophagales > Spirosomataceae > Emticicia > Emticicia agri_A. The sequence continues at coordinate 57,239 of CAMAQF010000007.1, forward strand.
AACAAAGGCAGTTAATTTATAGCCTATCTAACATTTTGATTTTGGTTAAAAAATCAAATGAATATAAGACGATTTGAGGACTGATACGAAAATAATATACAAAAATATATTAATTAATTTGCTGATAATCAAGCTTTTATCTTGTATCTTTTGTTTATGTAATAAAATACAACTTGACCTTACAAGCTCTCATTATTGAGGCTTACCTTCAAGATTTCTAAAAGCAGCATTTGAATAACTTCCAAACAACAGTTAACCGAAAACCTACCAATTCAACTTACTCCAAAAGTAATTTAATACAATACACAAAAATATGAAATTAAAAAATCTCACAATCTCTCCCGAAGCCTCGCTCCGCAATATTGGCTGGAATTGGATGCTCGGCGAAGATACTTTGCCATATATTACCAACGAAATGGTAGTCGTTTCGGAAACCGAAGCAGAAAAATATTTCGATGCGGCAAATGAGCTTTACGAAATGTATATCGCAGCCGCTCAACATGTAATTGATAACGAGCGTTATGCAGAACTCGGTATTCCCGTGAACTTGATTGAATTGATTGAAGAATCTTGGGAAAACGATGCCAATTGGCACATTTATGGTCGCTTCGATATAAGTGGTGGCATTGATGGAAAACCTATAAAATTGATAGAATTTAATGCCGATACTGCCACTTGTATTCCCGAAACGGCCGTTGTGCAGTGGGCTTCGTTGAAAGCAAATTATCTGGATGAAAGCCAACAATTCAATACTTTGTATGAAACTTTCGTAGAAAAATTCAGGGAATTGCACCTACAGAATCCGAGTTTTGAAAAAACCTTGTTGATTTCGACAATGAAAGGTTTTCCTGAAGACGAAACCAATATGCAAGTTTTGGGCGAGGCAGCCAAAGAAGCTGGTTTTAAGGTAGTATTTGATTTTATCGAAAATGTGGAATTTTCGGCCAATGAAGGAATCTTTAAGCAAAACCCAGAAAATGGAAATTTTATGAAATATGATTTTTGGTTTAAGCTCATCCCGTGGGAATACATTGGTTGGGACGAACCAGAATTAGCCCAGATGTTAACCGAAATATCAAAAAACAAAAAAGCAGTTATCTTAAACCCTGCTTATACGCTACTTTTTCAGTCGAAAGCAATTTTGAAGGTTTTGTGGGAATTATATCCAAATCACCCTTTACTTTTAGAAACAAGTTACCAATCTATTTTAGGCAAAACTTGTGTAGAAAAAGTATTATTTGGCCGTGAAGGTGCAAATGTCCGCATTATTACACCATCAGGCACAACCGAAACCTCGACCGAAGGAGAATATTTTGAGCAGAAAACTGTTTTTCAAGAATACACCGAATTTATAAAAGATACTGCTGGGAATTCTCGGGAGGCGTTCCACTATCAAGCAGGCGTGTTTTTTGTCGGCGAAGCCTGCGGATTGGGCTTCCGAAGAGGTGGAAAGATTTTGGATAATAAAGCTCAATTTTGTGGACATTTGATTGAAGGTTAAACAATCAAAAACTATTGAATATTCCATTTTTGAGCAATTTTTAGACGAACTAAATCATCTGATAATGTCTCGTTTACTTGACCTTGCTTGATAGCTTGTTGCGTTCGTTCAAGTTCATTTTGAGTTAAACCATCGAGTATATCTCCTTTGATGGGTAAAAGTCCAACAATGCTATCATAGAGTTCACGCAAATATTCTTTATTATCAATCGTATCAATTAATTGATGAAAAGCAGGTTTCAACTGTGCATCCGTAAGCATATTTTATTTATGTTTTGAAACAAATATAAAAAATCATTTCAAATTTTCATGGAAAAAGAAGATTTCAAATTTATTTATCTTGAAAACTGAAACGCATGGCGAATTTGGTTGAAAGAAAACCACGTTTCTGAAAAGAATATTTGGTTAAAAATCTATAAAAAGAAAAGCCAGACACCCAGCGTTTATTATGATGAAGAAGTTGATGAAGCTCTTTGTTTTGGATGGGTGGATAGCTCAATTGAGAAAGAAAAATGGATAATTTAAACTTTAAAGGCTGATAATCAGCATTTTAGTATTTTCAATTATCCATTCTCAATTATTCCTTAGATTTAGAATGCCTTCGCAATATTCGTAAATTCTCTTGATTTCAACGATGCTCCACCAACTAAGCCGCCATCAACATCTGGACAAGCGAAAAGCTCTTGAGCATTCGCTCCGTTTACGCTTCCACCATAAAGAATAGAAATTTCGTCCGCTACTTCTTGACCATATTTTGATGCCAAATGGTCTCTTAAAACTTTGTGCATTTCTTGTGCTTGGTCGTTTGAAGCAGTAACTCCTGTACCAATTGCCCAAATTGGCTCATAAGCAATTACCGTTTTCTGTAAATCTTCCGCCGAAAGATGGAAAAGGCTATTAGTGATTTGTCCACGAACGAAGTCGAAGTGAATGCCTTCGTTGCGTTGCTCTAAAGTTTCGCCACAACAGAAGATTGGTGTAAGTCCACCTTCCAGAGTTGCATTAACTTTTTCAGCCAAAAACGCATCAGACTCAGCGAAATACTGACGACGCTCGCTATGACCAATAATTACGTGACCAACACCAACTGATTTCAACATCGGAATCGAAACTTCACCTGTATATGCACCTGAAGCCTTTGGAAAACAGTTTTGAGCTCCCAACGAAATTTTATCAGTATCAATCAATTTTCCAAAAGTACTCAAATAAGGGAAAGGTACACAAAGTACAACCACTACATTTGGGTTTACAACTTCGTCTTTTACCATATTTACGACTTCCGAAAGCAATATTTGACCTTCTTCAAAAGTTTTGTTCATTTTCCAGTTACCAGCGGCGATTTTTTTTCTCATTTTCTTAGAATCTTTGTTTTAAAAGCCCAAAGATACCGTTTTTTTGGTTTTGTGGCAAACTGGAATTATAGAACAATTTTTTTAATTATATTGTAACCAAACCTCCATGGCCACATCGGCACGCTCATAGGGCGACATAAAATTTTCGATACGAACAAAACCTAATTTCGCATAAAGTGTCAGTGCAGGCGTAAGGCTCGAATTAGTTTCGAGATATACTCTTTTTGCTTTAAACTCCCGGGCTTTTTGAATAGCAGCTTCACCAATCAGTCTGCCGATTCCTAAACCACGAGCTGCTTCAATTACACCCATTTTACAAAGTTCGTAGGCATCATTACCCATTGGTTTTAGGGCTGAAGTACCAAGATACTCCTCACCCCTACGTGCCAAAAGTACGGCTCCGCCAGTTGCTAAAAAATATATTTCGGGGTCTTCAAGTGAGGTTAAATCACCTTTTTCTACTTTAAAATATTTTTCAATCCACTCATAATTGATTTGCTTAAAAGCCAACTTTTGGGCTTCATTATGTGGGTCAAGTTCGATAATTTCTATTTTATGCATGTTTTTACGGCGTTTTATAATTTTGAAGCCACATCACGAATCGTATCCAATAAATATACTATCGAAGTTTCAGTTTTTCGGTGATTGATGATACACGCCCTTAGCACAAACTCACCATTTAATTTTGTACTCGTAATAAACACTCTTCCATCGGCTTCGAGAGCAGGAATGAGTTTTTGATTAAAATCTGTAATTGCTTCATTATCAGTCAAGTTTCCATTATATCTAAAACACGCCACCGCCAAATCTGCCTTTGATTTCAGTTCAAAATCGGTCGATTCTTCCACGAGTTTTATCAAATAATTGGTCAAATCAATGTCTTTTTGAATCATATCTCTGATTCGGTCGAAACCATACGCCTTTATCGACAACCAAACTTTAAATGCTTTGGCATTTCGAGAAAGCTGAAAATAATGCTCGTTAAATTCCAATCGAGCATTGACATTTGTCTGTAAATCGGTAGCTAAATAATCGGCTTCTTTATAATACGTTTCACGCATTTTGCCCCAATCTTGCACCAAAACACAACCGATTTCAAAAGGTTGATAAAGCCATTTATGAAAATCAAGGGCAATCGAATCGGCTTTTTCTAAACCTGCATATTTATGTTTGATTGACGGCAAAGCCGAAGCCAAACCACCATAAGCACCGTCAACATGAAACCACATTTCGTATTTTTTAGCAATTACCGAAAGCGTTTCCAAATCATCAATTGCACCAGTATTTACCGTTCCAGCATTTCCTACTATACAAAAGGGTAGAAAACCATTGGCAATATCTGCTTGAATTTGCTGTTCGAGTGCATTTAGGTCAATCGTCAAATCGGCATTTGTATCAATTCGGCGAAGTTGATTTGTACCAATTCCAAGTAATGACAAACTTTTATCGGTGCAATTATGCGTTTCTTTTGAGCAGTAAACCATAATCGGTTTCATTCCGAAAAGCCCATTTCGTTTAATATCAAATTTCTTGAAAAAGATATTTCGAGCAACTGTCAAACCTGCCAAATTTGCCTCAGAGCCACCACTAACCATTGCCCCGCCAGCATTTGGGGTATAATCAATCATTTCGGCCGCCCATTTGATAACACGCTTTTCGATTTCGGTCATGGCTGGGGCTAAATGCCATTTCGTATTATTTTGATTGACGGTAGAAAGTAGTAACTCAGCAACTGTTGAAATTTGATTCCCGCCTGACATCACATAAGCATACATATTTTTACCCAAATTGCCCGTTGCACTATCAAATACTTTTGTTTTCACTTCGTCGAGCAACTCAAAACTATCTTTTCCAATTAGTGGCAAAGGCTCGTCAAACCAGCTTTCAACTTCTTCTTGTGAGTTTACATTAAAGCCTTTAATTGAATCAAGATTTGCATATTTTTCGAGAATCATTGAAGAAGCTTTGGCCAAAATCTGACTAAATTCTTCTTGACTAAAATCTAAAGTATTATTAATCATAGGTCTTTTTTTGATTAATTTCCATCTCTAGGAACGTTCAAATGGGACGTTATCGAAGAAAATTGTTATAATATTAATTAAAATATTTTTGCAGAAAGTCCAGATTGGACGTTTCTAAGAAAACTTTATTTTATCGTCAATCGGTAAATTTTTAGGCCTTCAATTGCAGGGTGCTTATAGCTTGAGGGTGTACTTTCAGCAGGCATCAAATCGAAACCATTTCGCTCATAAAACCGATGAGCAGCTTTTGCTGGTGGCGGTGTATCAAGCCATAATTCATGGTAGCCTTTTTCTTTGGCGTATTGAAGTAAGGTTTCAAAAAGTCGTTGTGCTAAGTTTTCGTCCTTGTTTCCACGCATTGATTTATCCAAAAACATTTTGCGTAGAGATGCTTGTCCATCGGTAAGTGGTTCAATACCGATTGTTCCCAGCAATAGGTCATTTTCATCAAGTGCTACCCAAAACCGACCATTCTTATAAAATTCTGCAATATTTGGCAAATCGGGTTGGTCTTGTGCGGTTAATCCTAAACCAAATTCGTCGTTCTGAACACCCAAAACTAATTTCTCAACTTGCTTTTGATAATTGTCTGAATATGTTTGAATCGAAATTTTCATAATATATTTTTATTGATTATTATTTCGCATCGGGAATATTCGTATTGAGCATATTCGATACGGAGGTATGCGATAAGGGCATACAACTATTATTTTTTTGATTCCTGATACTCTTTCAAGCGTTCGTTATAAGATTTTGAAGCAAAAAATGCCTCCATTTCTTCCAAAGCCTTCAAAACATTAGTCGATTGAGACTCAACAACTTGTCGATTTACTTCTCGAATATCGTCCCAAATCAATTGCAATTGCGGTAAAAGGTTTATTCCTTTTTTGCTAAGTTTCAATAATCTTTTACGGGCATCTTCTTTAGATTTTGTGGAAGTTATCCAACCTTTTTTTTCTAATTCTTTGGCCAGCTGAATAACGGCTGGGTGCGAAATATTGAGTTTTTGTGCAATATCCATAATACCTAACTCTTTTTCATGCGAAAGCAAATAGTAAAGCGGAAACCATTTTGGCTCAAAGTCGACACCATTACTATTATAAAACTCCGCTCCTGCTCGCATGATATAATCACTCATACGTTTGAGCCTGCTACCAACAATTAATGGCCCAAGTTTTGAAAAAACATCTTGCATTATGTAATTAGTTACGTAATTGATTACGCAAATTTAGCACGATTAAAAAGATTTACAAGATAGACACGATTATTTTTTGTAGGTTTTTTTAAACGAAAAGGGGAATTATAGCTTTTTGGGTTGGTTTGCAGGTATAATTTCTACTTTAATCTTCATATAAAGGTTATAGTTTTGCCATTTCCCAGCCCAAAATCGCTTTCTTTCTAGTCGTTCCCCAGCGATAACCGCCAATTCCACCTACTTTTTGCAGCACTCGGTGGCACGGAATAATGTAGCCTAGTCGATTGCATCCGATGGCTGTTCCTACGGCTCTTTGAGCAGTGGGTTTTTCTATGGCTTTGGCTATAGTTTCATAACTTACCATTTGACCAAACGGAATTTTCTAGAGTGCCTCCCAAACTTTTATCTGGAAATTTGTTCCCAGCATCAAAAGTGTAATTGGTTCGCTTGTGTTAGTGGTTTCGCAGAAAATTTGCTCAATAAATGGCTTCGATAATTTATTATCAAATATGAGATTAGCTTTTTCAAAATCCTGTTGTAATTGGTTTATTATCAACTCTTTACTTTCATCATCAAAAAATCTAAAATCGGTAATTCCTCGCTCGGTGGTAGCAATTAAGCATTCGCCAAAAGGTGTTTCGTGAATGCCGTAATGAATGGTTAGTACAGCTCCTTTTGCTTTAAATTCAGCAGGTGTTATGGCCTCGTAACTTACAAATAAATCGTGCAAACGACTCGAACTCGATAAGCCTGATTCGAAAGTTGCTTCGAGTAAAATAGTACTTTCGGCGAGTTTCTCCTTGGCAAATTCTTTAGTCAAAAACCGCATAAAACGCTGTGGACTTATGCCTGCCCATTTTGAAAAAAGTCGATTGAAATGAAATTCAGAAAGTGCTACATGCTCGGCAATTTCTTTCAAACTAGGTTGGTTTTGAAAGTTTTCTTCAATAAAGCGAATCGCTTTTTCGATTCGATGGTAATCTATAATCTCTTTATTACCTGCGGTTTCCATCGTTTTTAGATTTGAGCGGGCGGCGTTCCGCATTCGAGATTCTAGATCTAAGAATTTTCTCTTATATATTAAAAACCCTTATCTCGAATCTTCGTCAAAATTACGATGGATTATACCGGTGAACAATCTGAATTTTGCAGAGTAAATGATTACCGTGACACACACAGCGTGCCACGGTAAGTAAACTAAACTTTCTTAGCGAAAAGTTGTTTGATTCTAGCAGTAAGGCTTGGTTTTGCTTCGATTATGAATTTTGTTTTATATTTTTTGATGATTCGTGCCGATATAATTCCGAGAATTATCGCTGGTGCTGTCCATGTGAGTATAAATACTAAACCTAGTGTATTTTCTGGCTTAAATCTTGGTACAATATTTTCAAAGATGGCAGTTATTGCTGCTGCATAAGCTCCCATCATTTTTCCTGCATAAGCAAAAAACCTGTGCATTTTTTCGGTTTTTACGTAACCTAAATACAGTTTAAGATCGCCATAGGCATTTAATAAACTTACTGTTCCGAAAATATTCTCGCCAAATAAATAAGGCTGTTGAAGGATTTTTAGTACGATTTGAAAGATTTACAAGATTATAAGATTGAGTAAAAAAAACTAAATAAAATCATCTTACAAAAACAAATAACCTTAAATAATTATCAATCAAAACGGTCGCCAATTAGCAATTTGACTTATAAAACTCGGTACTACCTCTGGATACATTGCAATCATAACAACCACGCCAAAAACTGCTCCCCACCAGTGAGCAGAATGATTGATATAACCATTACCTCGCTTCATTTCGTAATATGTAAATGCCAAATAAAGAATGGCAAAAATAAATGCAGGCATTGGAATGAAAAATACCGCCAGTTTCGCAGTAGGAATGAATAAAATTGCTCCAAAAATTACGGCCGAAACCGCACCCGAAGCTCCCAGTGAATTATAATTACCATCTTTGCGATGCTTGAAAAATGTAGATAAATCAGATACTACGATTGCCACTACGTAGAAAATTACATAAGCAACTGAGCCGAGGCGAGGGTCATTGTCAAATTTTTGGATAAAAACTTGCTCAATAAAATCACCAAAACTATACAAAGTGAACATATTGAAAAACAAGTGCATGAAATCGGCATGAACAAAACCTGAAGTAACGAAACGATGGTATTCTCGATTTCGGTCAATGGCTTTGGGGTTCATCATCCAACTATAAAGCATGGTCGGATTGCTCAGTGCGTAAAGACTCACGCCTACCGTGACGATGATTATTAATAAATTTGCGGTTAGTTGCTCCATTTTGTTGATTTATATTTAAGAATGTTAAAGAACACTTAAAATCATTCTTAATTCTACACTCTTCATTGTGCGATAGCACTTACGACTCTCTTTCTATTAATTGCATGGTAAGCTCAATCAAAGGCTGTTTTCTATGAGCCGAAGCATTGAGTTTTTCTAAATCTTCTAAACCCTTAACAAAAAATGCATTCATTTTTTGTTCTGCCAATTGTCTGATGTTTAATTTATCATAAATGGCTCTTACGGCCTTTACTTTTTCTTCTTTATCAAACTCTTTGGCATCAATCCACGATTGTAGTTCAGTTTCTTGTTCAGTACTTTTCCCAATTTCAAGGGCTTTTAGTAAAAGCCAAGTTTTTTTATTTTCGATAATATCGCCACCAACTTGTTTACCAAATTTCTCGGGGTCGCCATAAACATCCAAAATATCATCTTTTAGCTGAAATCCAATGCCAATGTTTGTTCCGATATCGTATAATAATTTTGTAGCTTCTTCGCCCGCTTCAGCTATTAAACCACCTAGTTCCAAGGCAAAACCTAGTAAAACGGATGTTTTTAGTCGAATCATTTTGATATATTCTTCTTCTGTGACATCATTTCGGGTCGCAAAATTCATGTCCCATTGTTGCCCTTCACATACTTCAGCCGCGGTACGGTTGAATCTTTTGATTACATGTTTAAAGATTTTATCATCAACGGCTGTCATTAACTCATACGCACATACGAGCATCACATCGCCTGAGAGGATAGCCACATTTGTATCCCATTTTTCATGCACCGTTGGCTTTCCTCTACGCAACGGAGCATCATCCATAATATCATCGTGCATGAGCGTAAAATTATGAAAAACCTCTAAGCCAAGAGCAGGTTTTACAGATTTTTGCCAATCATCCACAAAAATATTTGTTGCCATTACTGTGAGTAATGGACGCATTTTTTTTCCACCAAGCGACATCAGATATTCGATTGGTTCGTAGAGTTCAACGGGACTTTCGCCGTATTTTGTACTGGCAATTTCAGTTTGAATTGCTTTAAGAAAAACTTCTAATGACATAAAATGTGGAGCAAACATCCTGTTCGCTGAAAATCAGATATACATATTTAACAACAAATAACGCCAAACTTAGCAAAACTACCAACTAAATTATGTATTCAAGCAAAGTATAAAACTACAAGACTTTGAATATCAACTTATTAAAGTTGAATTTGGTTTTATTTATGATTTTTAATTTTCGGCTACCAAAACTATTTATTTTACCATTTGTCAAAATTCCAGCCTACATTTAATGATTCTTTAGCAAATTTGACCATTAAATATATCTTAAATTATGCGAACTTTACTCACAATTTTACTAATAATAAGCTCATTTACAGGCTTTTCACAAGTAGTTTCTGCGAAAATAGATTCGGTGCGAAAATTAGTCGAGACCACTTTCAATGAAAAAAACAGCAAAGCTTTATACGCACTAACTAATAAGGATTTTCAGAAACAAGTTTCAGAAGCTCAAATCGTCCAAGTGTCTTCGATGCTTTATAATCAACTTGGGAAATGGAAAACTTCGGAATTTCAGAATACCACTGACGGAGTAGCATTCTACAAAGCTGTTTTTGAAAAAGGAAATCAAAATTTCTTTATTGGACTAGATAAAAACGGTAAAATCTCAATACTCCTTTTTCAAGCTTATAAAGGCGATTTACAAAAAAAAGATTTTCAAGTTACCAGCAATAATCGGATGAAAACACCACTTGATTTACGAATTGATAGTTTGGTCAGGCCGTATATTCAAATGCAACACACCGCAGGCATTTGCGTAGCATTCATAAAAGACGGAAAAACTACCACTTATAGCTACGGTGAAGTAAAAAAAGGAGAAAAACAACTACCCGATGCCGATAAAACTTTTTTTGAAATTGGCTCAATTAGTAAGACTTTTACGGGTATTTTACTCGCCGACGAAGTAGTGAAAGGTAAAATGTCGCTCGATGCCCCTATCAACAAATACTTGCCCGATTCGATTGGGAAAATGGCATTTAAAGATGTACCAATCACGCTTAAAACTTTATCGAATCATTCGTCGGGTTTTCCTCGTTTGCCAATGAATCTTTATAAAAAAGGTGATGATGCCAATAATCCATATCAAAATTATGATATTGGACGAATGTTTAGCTATCTAAAAACCTTTAAGCCTTACCGTGAAGTTGGTATAAATTATGATTATTCAAATTTTACAGTTGGTTTGCTCGGAACAATTTTAGCTCAACAAAATCAGATTTCTTACGAAAAATTATTATTACAAAAAATCTGTAAGCCATTAAAACTCAAAAATACAAAAATCAGCTTAAATGCTACTGATAAAAACAATTTTGCACAAGGTTACGACGAAAAAGGCAAAGCAGCCTCGGCATGGGATTTAAATATGTTGGCCGGTGCAGGCGGGATTCGCTCCACAACAAATGATATGGCAAAATTTGTTGAATCTAACATGACCAAAGCCCCAAAACAACTACAAGAGGCAATAGATTTAAGCCAAAAAGTAACTTTTGAAAGTGGACAAAATATCGTTGGTTTAGGCTGGCATATTACCAAAAGAAAAGTACATACAATTTATCAGCACTCAGGCGGTACGGGCGGGTTTAGAACTTTTGTGGGTTTCGATAAAGAACGTCAAATTGGCATCGTCGTTCTTTCAAACTCAGCCGAAGAGGTGGCGATGATTGGAATGGGGTTATTGAGGTAAAATATTTTTACTCAAAAATTTCTTTTACTTTCATTCCAAAACCTACTATTGCCTCTGAGTATAAAATACCATCTTTCAATTTTTGGGTTAATTTGTAAGTATGGTTTTCCAGTAGATATTGCTCAACTGTCTGAGCATCAGTATCAACAATCCAATATTCTTGCACACCATGAAGAGCGTAATCTGTCATTTTGATGCCATAATCACGTTCTTTGGTGCTATCAGATAAAATTTCAATGATAAAATCAGGAGGAGGAAAAGCTGATTGTTTTTTACCAAAATCAAGTGTGCGTTCTTTTTTCCAAAAACAAATGTCAGGCTCATAATCATTTCTTGTGAGCCTAACCATTACTTTTTCGTAAGCAACTTTCCCTAAATCTTGTTCATAGATAAAAGGCAATAACCTTCTTGTTAAGTTAGACGAAGCCATCCAATGTCTTCCATAAATAGGCGAATGATAAATAATTTCGCCCATAATAAACTCGGCTTTGATATTTTCATCAATGTCAGCCCAAAACTCATGACGTCTTTTCTGTTCATCAGCCCAAGCAATTTCGAGTTCGTCAATTATTTCACGAAGATTAGGAGACTGCAATATTTCGTCGAAAACAAGCATTTATTTGATTTTTGTACGAATTTATCAAGTTTTTGTAAATTATGAAATATATTTCGACAAAAATTGAAACAAAGAGAAATTAAATGAAAACAGTTCTAAAATATATAATTATTTACCTTTTCTACGCTTTTTTTGGGTAATGATTAATGCCCTTATCGAAAAGTCTGATATAATGAATGCAGAACACTTTTTTGTGTTATACTTAATCGTAATATTCTACGGATGGATGTTTTTTGTACCACTCCTTATTATATTCAGATTTGGCTTAATTGAGCTATATAAATACTTCAACTATAAAGGTCAATTTTTGATTTGTATACTTTGGGGAGCTACGGTCAATTTTCTAGAAATCCTTTTTATAGCATCAAATATAAGTAATTTACAAACCTTTTCATTCTTAATAAGCGGAGCAGCATTTGGTACTATTTACTACTTATTTTTCCTGTTTTCTCAATAATAAAATTAATAAATAGTAAAAACGCCACTACGAAAAATCATAGTAGCATTTTTATTAGCTCCCCTTTAGGGCAGTCCGATGTCTCGGCGGGGGACGGTTAAGAATGAATATTCCAAACCCAACCAAAAGTATCTTCTACTTTACCAGTACGAATATTATTCAAAGCATTTTTCAAGCGAGATGAATATGAATCTTCAGTGATTGCTGGTAAAGCGTAATCTTTACCTTCAAAACCAATGGCTGCAAACGGCGAAACCACTACTGCAGTTCCTGCACCAAATACTTCGGTTACACTTCCGCTTTCGATTCCAGAAACAATTTCATCTACTGAAACCCTTCTTTCTTCCACTTCAATTCCCATTGATTTGGCCAATTGGAGCAGTGTGTCACGAGTAATACCTTTCAAAATTGTAGAGCTTGTGTTTGGCGTAACGAGCTTACCATCTTTCACAAACATTATGTTCATCGTGCCAGATTCTTCAAAATATTTATGTTCGATTGCATCTGTCCATAATAATTGTGTATAACCTTGCTCTTGAGCCAATTTTGCAGGATATAATGATGCACCATAATTACCACCACATTTTGCTGAACCGACACCACCAGGAGCAGCTCTGATAAACTCAGTTTCAACTTTTACCTTTGGTGGAGTTGAGTAATATTTTCCTGCTGGACTCATGATAATCATGAAGCGGTAATTGTATGATGGACGAACGCCCAAATAAACATCACTCGCAAACATGAATGGACGCAAATAAAGCGAGTTATCTTCGCCTTTTGGAACCCAAGCAGCATCAATTTTCAATAATTCTTCCAAGCCTCCAATGAAAATTTCTTCTGGAACTTGTGCCATGCACATACGTTCGGCCGAAATATTAAAACGCTTACAGTTTTCTAAAGGGCGAAACATCAAAACTTCATCAGCATCATTTTTGAAAGCCTTCATTCCTTCAAAAATTGTTTGTCCATAATGAAGCGATGCTAAGGCTGGATTATAACTGATATCTCCATAAGGCAAAATCTTTGGGGTTTGCCATTCTCCGTTGATACAATCTGCGACCAACATGTGGTCAGTAAATATTGTCCCAAAAGCAATATTATTGGGGTCAAGTTGATGAATTCGACTCTCATCAACCAGCGTTACGTCTATGTTAACTGTTTCTGTCATAACAAAAAAATTTGAATGAATGGCAATTTGATTTACTCGAGCCTAAGTGTGGCCCAACTATTTAATGCAGTCAGTATTAGTGTGCCACAATCGGCGTGTTAGTTATTTATATTTGCGAAGTAACAAATAATATGCAATATTGTCAAGGAAAAATACAAAAACAGTTGTCAAGACAATATTTTTTTATTGTACCTTACTTTCTTCGTATAAAACTTGCAAAACTGTCTGTCCAACAGCCTTTAAAGTACCTTTATTAATGATAGACATGTTGTCCTTTTGAGTATGATGATAATCACCAAAAGTATTTCCAGAAGTCGGACGCAAATCACAAATATCAATCATCGGGATTTTTGCATTTACGTTTACAGGCACGTGGTCGTCGGTGATATTGCCAAAATCTTGATTCAAGAAATATTGACTATAACCCAATTGACCCGCAATGCCCCAAACACTATTCATCACCGCAGGAGCATATTGCATTGAAGCGTTATCTTTCGTAAATGTTGCACCATTTGCCCCAACCATATCAAATAATATTCCGAAATAAGCAGAGTAATTAGGCTTGTGTAAATTTCTCGACCAATATTCTGAACCCATCAACCAGCCACCATTAGGAATAGTCACTTCTTTTGTATAGCTGTCTGGCGGTCCCCAATCTTCAACATCAAATAATACAACATCAATACCAATGTTTGGTTTTTGTGCAGAATTTTGAATTGTTCTTAAAATTTCAAAAATAACTGCTACCCCAGTTGGCCCATCGTTTGCCGAATCGAACGGTTTAGTTCTCGCTGTTGAATCGTCATCCGAAAACGGGCGGGTATCCCAATGCGACGCTAACAAAATTCTTTTAGTAGCTTGTGGATTAATGCTTCCAATGACATTTCGGGCATTTAGCACTTTCCCATCATAAGTTACTGGCTTGAATTTTTGTTCAATCACCTCACAACCGAGTTTTTTTAGTTCGCTAACCATCCAATCTCCACATTTTACGTGAGCTGCCGAATTTGGAATTCTTGGGCCAAACTTTACTTGTTTTACTATATAATTATAGGCTGTGTCAGCACTGAATGATGGTGCATTAACGAGTTTCACGGTTTCAGTTGAGGTAGAGGTTTCTTCCGAACTGCCCGATTGTTTACAACCAACAAAAGCTGAAGAAATGGCAAAAACAGATAAATAGCAAGTATATTTTAGAAAATCCATAATAAAAATTTTATAAAAGCCAATACACCAAAGCGAAGTAACGTCAGTGGTTGAGCAAAGTTATAAGTTTTGATTCTTTTCTACTAACGTTGAACCAAATTAAGTATTTCAAGAATCGTTTTTTTGATTAGCTTTGTATAGAAAATACTAGATTTTAGATACGGGATGCGAGGTTTGAGACTTTGTTTTCATTATTTTTTCTCGCATCTAAAATCTCGTATCGCGAATCTAAAGTATAAATAAATGACCATAGAAGAAGCACAAAAGATTGTTGATGAATGGATTACGACCATTGGCGTAAGATATTTTAATGAATTGACGAATACGGCAATGCTTATGGAAGAAGTGGGCGAAGTGGCTCGAATCATGGCACGCCGCTACGGCGAACAGTCGGAGAAGGAATCAGACAAAAACAAAGATTTGGGCGACGAAATGGCCGATGTACTTTTTGTATTGATTTGTTTGGCAAATCAAACAGGTATTGACCTGACGGAAGCTTTCCGCAAAAATCTCGATAAAAAAACCAAACGTGATTTATTACGCCACAAAAACAATGAAAAACTGAATTCTTAAATCCTAACTATTGAAAAAATGATAAATGTATTAAATTTAGATAACCCTCATTATACATTATTCATTTTACAATCTTAATTGTGCTTTAGCACCTTTTGCCTGATGTTTACAATTCTGAGACAAGCCTTCCGTCGTACCGCTCAAAACTGGCAAATAGTTTTGGTCATATTTCTCGTAAACTTCACTTTGGGGCTTACCATTGCTTTTCCGAGCCTTAGTATTATCAAAGCCGAATCGGAACAATCATTGGCGTTTGATAAGCTAATCACAGATTTTGATTTTACGGTTTTCTATGATTTTATGCACAAAAACGGCAATTCATTGGTTTCAATTATTCCTGTTAGTTTGGCTTTAAGTGGTTTTTATATTGTACTAAATATCTTCTTTTCGGGTGGAATTCTTAGTCAATTTACAATCCGTGATACTTTTAAGTTGAACGAATTTCTGAAAAGCTCTTGGCATTATTTCCGAAAATTCTTCTTGTTAACACTGATTCAGCTCATTTCCCTCCTCCTTGGCTACGTAGCTATTATTGCAGTATTTTGGATTTTTGGGGCAATAGCTGATGGAAAAACCGAACCAACTTTCGTGGCATGGATGATTTTTCCGTGTGCTTTTGCTTTCTTTATTATTACATTTTTACTTAATGTGGGCGACTACGCCAAAGTTTTATCATACCGAGATGATTTACTAAACCCTTTGAAAGCATTTGAGAAAGCAGCAGATTACGTTTTCCGAAATTTCAAAACCATGCAAATCTATTGGGCAATAGTTGTGGTTGGATTTACAATAATGTTGATTTACTTAATGATTGAATCGACTATTGGAATGACTTCAGGTTTTAAAATTTGGTTGATGTTTATCATTCAACAGTTTTTTATCTTTTGTAGAGTTTTTATTCGAACTTGGAATCTCAGCAATGCCTTTGATTTTGTATCACTCCGCCCGATTCCGCTCACACCTAAGCCAATAATTATTGAACCCGAATTTATAGAAGAAATAAGCCAAGAAGCACAAATCGATGAAGAACAAGATCCGGAAACTAAACTTTCTGAATAATAGATTTGTTGTTTGTAAATAAATGATTTTAAGGAAGCCTTCCTTAGTAACATAATTCTTGTTTAAATTTAGTCGAAATGGAAGATATAATAGTAAATAGAGTAGCCAAAAGCGGTTTATTATCGCTCGACTTAGAAGATTTTTACCATGCAGGCGAACGAGTAGTTTATGACTTAAAAGATAACCTTTTCATGGGTTTGATTCTGAAAGAAAAAGATTTCCGAGAATTTATCAAAGCTCATAACTGGAGCAAATATTCTGATAAAAATGTGGCCGTCACCTGCACCGAAGATGCTATTGTGCCAACTTGGGCATTTATGCTTTTGGCGATTCAGCTTGAACCTTACGCAAATATGGTTGTTTTTGGAAGTTTGGCAGATTTAGAAACCAAACTTTATGAAGACGCACTTTCAAAAATCAATTTCCAAGAATATGAAGGAACAAGAGTGGTAGTAAAAGGTTGTAGCAAAGTTTCAGTACCTACAAGTGTGTATGTGGAAGTCACTCGCCGTTTGTTTCCGTATGCACAAAGCATCATGTTTGGAGAGCCTTGCAGCACGGTACCACTTTATAAAAAGCCGAAAATATAATTCTTGCATAATTTTCTGTAATTTTGCGACCCATTTGTACCACAATGTTGTTCGTAACCGCTTTGGCGGATCATTCCGATTTTAACTTGTTTTTCTGTTTTTTAATAATTCTATTTTTTTGAGCGAACTGGAAGTTCGCCCCACAGATATGGTTCGTGTAAGATTTGCTCCCAGTCCAACAGGCCCTCTGCATATCGGAGGTGTTCGTACTGCTTTGTATAATTACCTTTTTGCCCGCAAAATGGGCGGAAAAATGCTTCTCCGTGTCGAAGATACTGACCAAACTCGCTACGTACCGGGTGCCGAAGACTATATTTTAGAAGCCCTAAAATGGGTAGGTATCGAAATCGACGAAGGTCAAGGCGTTGGTGGCCCGCATGCTCCTTATCGCCAGTCGGAAAGAAAACCGATGTATCGCCAATATGCCGACCTATTAATTTCAGAAGGAAAAGCCTATTATGCTTTCGATACAGCCGAAGAATTGGATGAAATGCGTAAGCGTCTCGAAGAAGCAAAAGTTGACAATATGTCGTACAATGCCGTTACGAGAATGCAAATGAAAAATTCAATCACGCTTCCAAAAGAAGATGTTGAGGCCAGAATTGCCAACGGCGATGCCTACGTAATACGCTTAAAAGTGCCTTTGAAAGAAGAAATTCGCTTTAAAGATATTATTCGTGACTGGGTTGTGGTTCATTCTTCGACGATTGACGATAAAGTTTTATTGAAGTCAGATGGAATGCCGACTTATCACCTAGCCAACATCGTTGACGACCATTTGATGGAAATCACACACGTTATTCGTGGCGAAGAATGGTTGCCTTCTGCACCTTTACATATATTATTGTACAAAGCCTTTGGCTGGAAAGCACCAGAGTTTGCACACTTACCGCTACTTTTGAAACCTGAAGGCAACGGAAAACTTAGTAAACGTGATGGTTTATTGGGTGATTTTCCAATTTTTCCATTAGAATGGCAAGACCCTTTCACCCTAGAAACCGCTCGTGGTTTCAAGCAAGATGGTTATTTACCCGAAGCGGTTATCAATTTCTTAGCATTTTTGGGTTGGAACCCAGGCACTGAGCAGGAATTTTTCACGATGGATGAATTGATTGACTCATTTAGCTTAGATAAAATCCATAAAGCCGGAGCAAGATTTATGATTGATAAAGCCAAATGGTTTAATCAGCATTATATTAAGTCGAAATCTGAAGGTGAATTGGCAGCAATCATCAAAGAATCAAAAGCAGATTTATCTGATGAGTTAGTAGTTAAATTAGTACATCTGATGAAAGACCGTGTAACTTTTCCGCTGGAAATAGTTTCGGAAGTGCTATTCATTTTTGAAGCACCAAGTATTTATGATGAAGAAATTGCTAAATCAAAATGGAATGATGATGCTCGTAAAGCAATGGTCGTAATCAAAGAAGCGATTGCTGGAATGAGCGATGCTGATTTCAATTCCCAAAATATCCACGACACCATTTTTCCAGCTCTTGAAATAGCGGGAATAAAAGCAGGAAAAGTGATGCAGGCCTTCCGATTGGTGATTACAGGCGTAGGAAAAGGCCCAGATTTGATGCTAACGCTGGAGATTTTGGGTAAAGCCGAGGTTATTTTACGTATCGAAAAAGCAGTTATTGCCTTAGTTTAGTCTTGAAAATCAAAACAGAAAGGGTGAATTCGTTAATTTGATATTCCCTATGGTTTATATATATTTCCAACACATTTATTAAAAAAAATATCATGGCAAAGAAAAAAATCGACGAAAAACCAAACGAAGAAAAACCTCGAGTACACAAAGATTTGGATGGTTTCGATATAAAAATAAACTCTTTTGGCGAAATTCAAATGAGTTACGATATCGAAAAAATCAATCAGTTTCTCAA
The DNA here is from genome assembly GCA_945860265.1 of Emticicia agri. Classification (GTDB taxonomy): domain Bacteria; phylum Bacteroidota; class Bacteroidia; order Cytophagales; family Spirosomataceae; genus Emticicia; species Emticicia agri_A. The sequence continues at coordinate 75,904 of CAMAQF010000007.1, forward strand.
TAAAACTGTTGATGATAAGAAACTTAGAAATCGTAAGTAATCTTAGCTATAAAAAAACACCTCTGCCAAGCATGTCCTTAGCAGAGGCGTGTTTTTTACCCAATAACGAAATTCTTACCAAACCGTGATGCGTTCGCTTTCGGGTTTGTACATTTTATCACCAGGTTTTACATCAAATGCCTTGTAGAAAGGAGTAAAATTCATCAATGGGCCATTCACACGCCATTGTGCTGGCGAGTGAGGATTGGTATTTACATACGTACGCATGTAAGCATCTTTGGTTTTTACTCGCCAAATTTTGGCAATTGAAATGAAGAAACGCTGTTCGGGCGTAAATCCATCAATTTTTTCATTACTTTTTGCTTGTTCGGTTAGCTTAAACGCATCGAAAGCGATAGCAATTCCTGCAATATCTGCAGTATTTTCACCAACTGTAAGTGCTCCTTTCACATGCATCGAATCGAGTACTGTAAATTGATTGTACTGCTCAATTACGAGTTGAGTTTTAGCCTTGAATTTCTTAAAATCATCGGCCTTCCACCAGTTTTTTACATTGCCTTGTTTATCATATAAAGCTCCTTGGTCATCAAATGAATGCGTAATTTCGTGGCCAATTACCATTCCAATACCACCATAATTGAGAGCATCATCGGCATTCAAATCGAAATATGGCGGCTGAAGAATTCCCGCAGGAAAAACAATTTCATTTAATGGCGGATTATTATAGGCCGTAACCGTTGGTGGAGTTGTTCCCCATTCGGTGCGGTCAACGGGTTGGCCTAATTTTGAAATTCCATAAACAAAATCATTTTTGCTCGTAGCCAATCTATTTTCAAAGTACGTACCACGATTGATTACTACTTTCGAATAATCTCTCCATTTATCAGGGTAGCCAATTTTCTCAGTAAATGCATAGAGTTTTTCTTTGGCTTTGGTTTTGGTCGAATCGCTCATCCATTCAAGTTTATTGATTCGATTTTCAAATGCTGTTTTCAAATTCTTCACTAATTCCTTCATTCGTCGCTTGGCTTCTTCTGGGAAGTATTTTTTAACATAAAGTTGGGCAAGTCCATGTCCAAGCGATTTATCTACTGCATCTGTAATATCTTCACCCCTTGGCTTTTGAGTTGCTTGTCCCGACAGCACTTTGGCGTATTCAAAAGATGCTTTTGTGAAAGGTTTACTCAAGAAATCAGCATACGAAACCAGCGTTTTTGCTCTTAAATAAGCTTTCCAGTCTTCGATTGATGCCGAAGCGAGCAAAGAATTCAAACGGTCATAATAGGCTGGTTGTTGCACATTCAACGAATCTATTTTCACGTCCAATGCCATAAAAAATGCTTGCCAGCCAATGTTTGTTTGTTTTTGGGCGATGGCCGAAACTGCCATTTTATTATAATTAGCCTGTACATTTCGGCGTTCGATATTGGTTTTGTGCGATGCCGCCAATTCTTTTTCAATTGCATAAGCTGCCAAAGCCAATTTGTTTGCAGATGTAGCATCAATCCCCGTAAGTTTAAACAAAGTGCTTAGATAATTTTGATAAGCTTTCTGAATAAAAAGCGTCGAAGAATCTGCTCTAAAATAATAGTCTCTTTCGGGTAAACCAATGCCTGTTTGACCTAAATTGACGATATTGACGGCACTATTTTTAATATCTGGCCCAACACGAAAACCAATGATTGAATAATTATTAAATTTCTGTTGGTCGGCCACATACTTCATGATTCCAGCCATATCTTTGATGCCATCAATTTGTTTGAGCATTGGCTTTACGGGCTCAAAACCTCTTTTGTTGATAGTGGTGGTATCCATGCCCGAAGCATAAAAATCACCCACTTTTTGTTCGATACTACCTTTGAGGCTTTTGGCAGCCGAAACACTATCTAAAATACCTTGTAGGCGTATGCGTTGCGGATAATTCATAAACGAATAAGCCCCAACACCCGATTGTGTAGAAGGAATTTCGGTAGAATTATACCATTTTGCGTTGACGTACATAAAGAAATCATCGCCAGGTTTTAGGGTTGGGTCAATACCCGTAATGCTTACTTTTTGTGCGAAGCTTGAACTGATACAGGTTATTATAAACCAGAAAATTAATAAGAGAGGGTAGAATTTTTTCATGAATGCTGATAATTTATCTTGAAACGAAAGGTAATACTATAAGCCTAAAAAATCTAAAATCAATGAAGGTATTTTTAGCGTTTATCGACCTGTTGTGGAAAATTATCGACTTTGTATCATTGACTTTACTTAAGTCATTTAGCTAAACGTTCTATATTTAGTCAGTTTGTTAGTCATTCTTGTATATTTGTAAAAAAATTAAAGATGCCATTGTATCAAGGGCTGATAGCTCCACTAAGGTTTTAAAATCAGCCTAACATACTCCGTTCATTCGCTGTTACTTAGACGAACGTGGGAATAAATTTCAAAATGACATCATCGGATGTCAAAACGCCACTGCGAATAAAAGTCTTCGCAGAGCAGAAAATTTTTATAATTGAAAGAATGTCTGTTTTAAGATTAAAATTGCCTACCGACCCAAGATGGGTCAATATTGTTGAGAAAAACATTGAAGAGATTCTTTCAGACCATGCTTGGTGTGAACAAAAAGCTGCGACCAATGCAATCACGATTGTTACAAATAATCCTGAATATCCAGACCTTGTAACTGATTTATTGGCCTTAGCCAAAGAAGAATTAGAACATTTTCAGATGGTACACGCCATCATCAGAAAACGAGGATTAGATTTTAAAAGAGAGCAAAAAGATAAATATGTCATAGAGTTGGCCGATTATATGAAGCGAAGTAACAACGGCAGTCGTGTTTCTGCTTTGGTAGAAAGACTCCTTTTTTCGGCTATGATAGAGGCCCGAAGTTGTGAACGTTTTAAGATACTTTCAGAAAATATTAGAGATGCCGAGTTAGCAATATTTTATAGACAACTCATGGAGAGTGAAGCGGGGCATTATACTACTTTTATAACGTATGCCCGCAAGTATGGCGTTGGTATTGACGTTGAAAAACGTTGGCGAGAATGGATAGCATTCGAGGATTCGGTGATAGCCCGCTACGGAAAATCAGAAACTATTCATGGTTGAGTTTTGGTGTAAAATGCTTGTTGTGCGAAGTTTGCGGGAGTTTAAGCCGAACTGTGTCACGTTTTTGAACTTGTTTAATTTGTTAATAGTCAAGTAGGCAAGGGTATTTCAACCCAAGCCTCTCACAGAACCGTACGTGAAACTCTCGCCTCATACGGCTCTTGTCATACAAATCATATCCAATGATAAACTGTCCAATGATAAAACATATTTGGGTACGAGGATTTTATCTC
>CAMAQF010000008.1 GCA_945860265.1 Emticicia agri
TCAAAGAACTAAATGATGAAAACAAGCCTAAATTACCTATTTGGACTTGTGATTTATCAAAAAAACAAAACCCAAATCAATGTATAATACAATTTTAACTATATTCACTTTTTCTAAACGCAGGGCAACCTATTTTAGGCAATGACAAATTTTTTACAAAAAACCCCTTCTAATATCTCAAATGTTGGAAGGGTTTTTTTTAAGTAGTGAGATAATATTAATCGATAAATTGAAATAATGCAAGTTATTGATAGTTAGCATTTTGTCTCTTGTCTCGAATCTCATATCTTTTGTCTATATACTTATATTGATTTTTGTAATACATTTGTTCAATATTACAGAGATAACTCTATGAATTTTACATTTATTAGAAATATCGCCATTACGTTAACCGTTTCTTGTCTCGTGGTTTATGTCATTTATCATAGTATCGGTACGGGAGTGTATATTATGATGACGGCATTGGTATTGTCGAGCTTTTTTATTGGTTATTTAGAACCACGAAAAGGCTGGATTTTGGCACTTTTACAAGTGGTAATCTTGTTAAGTATCCATTTTTTGAAACTTATCAAGCCAATAAGTGCAGATATAGCTTTGTTTGGTACATTTGCTGGCTGCGGAATCTCGTTGGTTTTTAGCTTAGTAGCTGGGCAGTTAGCAAGATTATTCGAGAAATAAATGGTAGGACAAGCGTCTCAGCAACGGTCGTTCATTGCAATCCGATTTTTAACTTGTCTCTTTTTATGGTGTATTCATACCCAAATGGCAGCTTAAAAAGCTGGCCTACAAAATATTTGAAAACTTGCCCTACTTCATGGAGTTGAGTTTTCTTATTTCGTCATGAATTTTGATTAAAAAATCATCTACTTGGGGTTTTGCTTCCGTATTTTGCCCTGAAGCAAGGAGAAAAAAGTACAGAATCGTACTGATAATAATAAAATCAAATGACGTTTAAAAGGCTTTTTCCTAAGCAATTTTTAACGTTAAAACCTCAAAATATCGGACTTTCAGATTTATGCCGCTAATCACTATGCCCACGATAGGCATAAATATTTTTTCGACCAAAGCTGTAATAATTTTCTGAAATATAGTGCCAATTACAACCCAATCGCTAAGCTGATTCTATTGCTACGCATAAAAAATAATTTATTTTTTTTTACCATAAATGAATTAATTTTTATTCTCTTTCGTCCATTCCTTAATCATATTTCCACCTATCGGAATCAAATCGGAGACTTTAGAGATAACGGTCGGAGCTACTTTTTTCATAACTGGATAAGTCAATGACTCTTTTGTGAGTTTTTCTGGAATATTTATATTTATGCTCGACATCAACCACAAAAATGTACTAATTCCAAACAGCCAAGTAAATACCCCTACCAAAGCACCAGCAAAGCCATCAATCGTACCAAGAATCGTGAAACGCAAAGCACGGCGAAGCATCCAACCCATTTTATTTATTAAAAATATTGTCGGAAAAAAAATTATGGTAAAACTCAAATAAGGCAAAAACCGATTGGCAAGGCTCTCACCTATAACTGGTGCAATCATATTCATGCCATAACCCAAAAATTTAAATCCAATTACAATCGCAACAATGAAGGCAACAACCCCGATTATTTCAATAATAAGTCCTTTTTGGTAACCACGATAAGCCCCATAAAGTAGTGGAAGGATAAAAAAAAGGTCAAGTACGTTCATAAAATTGTCATTCTTTTCGCAAAGGTACAATTCTACTCAGAAAAGGCATAAAAAAAGGCAATTTTGATGAATCGCCTTTATCAATGTTAAAATTATTTCTCCTATCGTTTCAGTGATTTTAGCACGATTTCCTCAAAGCCTGGCAAGGTTTTGTAAGCATAAAGGCATTTCCATTTTGAATCAAAAGTAGGTGAAACTTCTAAAAATGCCTTTTGTTTTGGTCGATTCGCAGGAATAGTGGCATCGTTGGGCTTTGTAATGATTCGGACTGGAATATTTTCGTAATATTTAAAATACTGTGGATGTGTTAAATATCCAAGTGGCGTAACATCAAACGGAATGAAACCGTCATTGCCAAAAAGCTGTTCGTGCCTTTTCGACCAAGGCCTTAGAAAATCATACACCCACTTATCGCCCTCAAAATTATTATTCAAAAAATCGTAGTCAGTTTTGCCGAGAAACAGATAAACGCTACATTCAAAACCAGAAAGAACAACTTTTACGCCCGAATCAAAAACTACTTTGAAGGATTCAACGTCTTTTTCAAAATTATAGTCTGATACCGTATGCTGCTCCAGACCTGGGCGAAAATGAAAATCGGGCGTTCGACCAGCACAAAATACAATTTCCTCTATCTGTGAGGCCAGTTCAGGGTGATTTTTCAAAACCGTAGCCACATTTGTAGCAGGGCCGAGAGCCAAAATCGTTAATTTCTCTTTTTTTAATGCCGCCGCCAATGCTTTTGTTGCGTCATTTTCAGTTCCTAAATCATTACAAGTATCAGAACCTTTGTAAATAGGAATCGACAAATTGGGTCCGTACCATTTGATCATTTTTTCAGTAATTCCGTAGGCATAGTCCACATAAGTTATTAGACTGATGCCTTCAATTTTTACTTTATCTTGGTGCTTAAGGGTCATCATCAACGTGATGGCATCATCGACTTCTCTGGGAGCTCTGTCGGGGTTACCTATCATTATATCGGTGTCAAACCAAATTTTCTTTTGGGCAAAAATTGGCAGGTTTAAAAACAGTAAACATATGAATAATATCTTTTTCATTTTATAAAGTTCTTGTTATCATACTTTTAGCCTCCTTTAGTAATGCTACTCGTTTTTCGAGCGAAAGCGTAAGCGGAAGTTGAGCCAAACCAATTATTCGACGCATGATTTCGACTCCAATGAATTGACCGAATAGTTTTTCATCAAAATCTTCTGCTTTTTCGTAGTTTCTGATGGCCTCTTTAATGATTTCATTGCCTTGTTCACTCATTTTAAGATGAGCTATCAAAACTCCCAAATCGAATTCTGCACAACCGTAAAAACAAAATTCGGGGTCTATTATTTTTACTCCGTTGCTGGTTTTCAAGAAGCTTCCCAAATAATAATCGCCGTGCAGTAAATATTGACCATCAGCCAAATAGACTTCCCCTAATTTTTTTACGATATCTTTAAAAACCTCATCGGTTTTATAAATCCTTGCTACTGCTTGTAAACCTTCAAGCACATTATTTAGGTTGAAACCGTTATCTTCCATCAATGGATAAATAAAAATATGCTCGTGATTCAGTGTTCTCATCACACGATTTCTGAAAATTTCATCAGGCGTTTGGCCCTTAAATGCTCGATGCAATTCGCTCAAATATTGACTTATTGATGCAATATCTTCCACCGAAATTTGTTGGTCGGGCCGATAAAGATTTGTCAAATCGCTGCTATTTCCTAAATCTTGCATTGCGATGATATTATTTACTTCATCTAAACTCAAAATTTTGGGCATGAAACTGCTTAGTTTTTCATTAGTCTGAGTAAACTCATAGAACTTTCCTTCAATAATTGCCCGGTTTTCGGGGGCAGCGATAGAAGGATATTTTTCTACATAAGCCCTTGACTGCTTAACAATAAATGTTCTACCTGATGATGCGTAGATTCGCAAGGTAAAGTTCATATTTCCTTCACCCGGTTTTTCGGCTTTTATTATTGATTCGTAATCGTTGAGCCACTTTTGGGTTTTAAAATAACTTTCGAGTGCTGTTAAATTATCTGCATTGAGTATCATCTTGATCGTCTAATATTGAATTTGCGAATTTAAAAAGTGTATCTTACACCAAACTGAAACTGTCGAGGTGCTGAGGCTGCTTTTACTACAAACGTATTCGTACTTTTTGCTCCAACTTGAAACTGATTACTATTACCACGAACAACATTAAAGCCAGAATAATTGGCGGCATTTAGCACATTAAAAATATCAGCCGAAAACTCAAAATGCTTCAATAATGTGTATTTTATAGATAAATCGAGCGTATTTGCCCAAGGTAGGCGGTCGATGTTGCGTTTATCACCTGGGCTATAATCGCCAGGGTTAAAGAAATCATTATCACCATTGAGGTCAGTTGTACCATAAATACGAGCATCGGCAATGCGAGTAATTGGCTGGCCACTTTGTATTAAAAATGCAGGCGAAATAACCAAGCCTTTGAGAGGATACCAGAAAAACATCGCATTCATTACGTGACGGCGGTCGTTTTCGTCATAAGTATATTCGGCTTCGTAATTGTTGGCATCATTGGCTCGTGTATTGATACTACTGGTATTACTTTTGATTAAAGCCAACGAATAACTCAAACGAAAAGCGTATTTATCAGCACCTTTTAGTTTTTGATACACCACATTCATTGCCCAATAACGAGCTTTTCCATCAGTTTCATTCATAAATACATTTCTGGCAATTCCTCTGAGCGTATCTTTTCCAACTATTGCGTATTGCCCTCGACTATCAGCTTTCAATGGCACTGGACGAGTCAAATCAGCTTCGACTACTTTTCTTACTACTACATTTTTTAGGTCATCCAAAGGATAAGCCGATGGTGAATTGATATTGCGAATATAGTATAAATTATTAGTTGCCACGTAGTTTAAGTCAAGCGAGAAAAGGTGGTCTTCGTCAGCCTTGTTTTGATAACCCATCGAAACTTGGTGCGAATAGGGATTTTGAAAACCATTCGGATTCAGAATTCGGAGGTTATTCGTAAACTGGCGGTCACGTCTTGGTTGCAAATCTGTGTAACTTGGGCCGTTGAGGTAGCTTACATTAGTAGATGTAGCTCGGATATTTCCTGGGAAGGTAATTTTGTCAATATCAGCATTCGGGTCTAATTTTCCGAGGCGTTGGAGTTCCTGTAATTGTTTTTTATAGTCAGCCGAAGTGCTGTTAAATTGCAGGGCATCGCTATAAATAGAATATTTGATTTTATCGGTAAAAATTCCGTAACCACCTCTGATTGTATTTCTCTCATCTATTTTATAGTTGAAAGCAATTCTTGGAGCTAAATTATTCAAATCACCTTTTTTCCCGCCACCTTTTGTCAAATTATCGTAGTCATAGCGAAGTCCCATTGTAAGGTTTAGTTTGTTTGTAACCGAAAATAAATCTTCAAAATAAGCACTAAATACATTTTGTCTCGCCCCAAAAGTTGTTGGTCGAAGCTCGACATCATAATTTATCACTCGTACATCGCTCGGAATATCCTTCACATCAAGGCTCGAATTGATGCCTTTGGCTTTTAGTGCGTCTAATTGTGGTTGTGAAAGTCTCACTACGTAAGTTCCGTACTGGTTTCCACCACCCAAAAGCGAAAATTCGGATGTGATAAATTCAACCCCCAACTTAAATGAATGTTTGCCTTGACGATAAAAAAACTTTTGTTGGATTTGATTGGTGTATTCGGTATCATCAAAAATTGCCCCACTCTGCCCTAAAATTGCGATTGTTGCTCCACTTGGGTCTTGAACGGTGACTGACGGACTGGTCGGATTGACAGGTTCACGGTAATTCCAGCGGAAATAGGATGTTTGGAAATTGGTTTCTCCTGTCAGATATGAACTCAAAACATACGCATTTTTTATGGCAACTAAATAAGTACGATTTTTTTGAGCCGAAGCCGCTGAAGGGAATAAATTACCACCTTCAAGGCCACCACCTTGACGGTCAATATCAAAACTGCCATAATTTACACGCAAAGAAGATTTGAAACCCTGACTCCAAACTTGCTCAATTTTACCAGAAACATAAGAAAAACGATTGTAGCCCGTCACGGTTTCATTCACGCCCAATTGCGGAACATTCAATAAATTATCCTTTTTGTCAATTGTCTGTTCAAAATTTAAGTAAAAGAAAGTTTTGTCTTTTTTCAAAGCTCCGCCTATTCCAAAACCTGCTTGGTCACGCTTGAAACCATCTTTTACTTGATTTCCTGATAAATCTAAAGTGGCAAAAGGCGATTTTGAATCAATCACCGCTCCTGGACGAGTCAAATAAAATGCTTCGCCAGTGAGTTTATTTGAACCAGACCGACTCGTAACGTTTACAAGACCATTGCTCGTATTACCAAATTCGACTGAATAATTATTAGTCAGTACCGAAATACCTTCGGCAAAACCAACGGGTGTATTGAATTTTGCATTTCCGAGAAAACGCTCATTATTATCCATTCCATCAATGAGGTAATTGGTGAAAGTTCCGCCCAAACCATTAATCGAAACATTCGGAGCTTCGGCGTAGCCAAGAGTGGCTACCGTTAGATTAGGTAATCGAATCAAAGCTCGGGTAATATCACGACCTTCAACTGGCAATGCTAGGATTTCTTCTTTGGGAATGATATAAGAAACTTCGGCATTTTGGGTATTCATTTTGGCTCTTTTCGAGTTTGTGATTCTGACTTCCTCCAAAAGTTCTTCACGAATAGAAGGCAATTCGATGCTTACTTTGGTTGTTTCGCCAGCTTTCAGCGAAATATTACCCAATATGGCTTCAGCATATTTATCGTTGGCGAATGTATAAATTTTATAGATTTTATTGGTCGATAAATCATTAAATATGACTTTACCAAGCTTGTCAGTCGTTCCAACTACTGGTTTTTCATTGACCGACTCAAGATAAACCTCTACACTTTTGATGGGTTTAAGTGTCAATAAATCATTGACTTTTACTTCTAATTTTTCTTGAGCAATTGATGTAAACGAATAGATTACAGATAAGATTAGTATGATTTTTTTCATAATAATTAACTTCATATACAGTAATATCGGGGTGTTTTGATTAAATAAAGTACAGAGATAAATTGCGGACTCAGAAAGTCCGCTTAAAATTGGATAAATTCACATGGCAAAAAGTAATTTTAGGCAACGGGAGGTGCTCGTAGGGAAAGTGAGTGAATCGAACGATTTTCTGTTAAATTCAAATAAAAATCTTGAATTTTTGAAGCAATATGTTCAATGATTTGAAGTAAAAAATCAATGAAATATCGTGATGTTGTGTAAGTTTGTAATTCTTGAAAAGTATGAATATCATACAAAGCTTCGAGCATCAGAATACTTTGATTATCAGCTTGTTTGATATAGCTTTCGAGCATTTTTTCACTCTGCCAAGCAAGATTCTCGAAAACCTCTGACCTAAAACCTTTGCTCGATATGCCGAGTAAATATACTCCCCCTCGATTATCAGGTCCAATAACTGTATCAACTGTTTGGAGTATTTTGGCGGCCGCTAAAATATGATTTTCAACGAGTGCAGGGCAATCATTACCAATACAAATTACTTTTTCAAAACCTCGCTCGAAAATCACTTGAATAGCTGTCGAAAGTTGCTGTCCGAAGCTAGAATTATTTGGTTTGATTAACTGGCTTGAATAAAAAATTTGCAGATTATTGGCTTTTGAAACGGCTGCCACAGCTGTAAGTTCTACAAAATGATTCAATTTGTCAAATACCAACTGATTAAATTTTCTCTTTTTTGACGGAGTTAATATTTTACGATTAGCTTCTTTCGATGCTTCTTGCGTAAAAATCAATATGGCAGTAACTGTTGACAAGGTTTTTCTAAGCTTTTCTATAGTCGTTTAACCCACATGCGTGAATAATTGTTCATTGGTTTTCAAATATGTTCCAAAAAGTTGCCGCAAGGATACAAAACATTCATTTAGATATTCTTGCGGTATCAAAGGCTTTAAGGTCGTAACTAATTTTATTTACTATATTTTGAAATATGTTCTTTGATTTTAGTAGTACGGTTTTCAGGACTTGGGTGCGTACTCATAAATTCGTAACCTTTCTGTCCGCCGCCTGCTTCGGCCAAAATCTCCATTACTTTAATCATCGAATTGGGGTTGTAGCCAGCTTTTATCATGTATTGTACTCCAAACTCGTCAGATTGTAGCTCGTCATTACGCCCAAATTTCATTTCTTGAATCTGTGCTACATACTGAGCGATTTGTCCACCGCCCATACCTGTTCCGTCAGAAGTCGCCGTTGCCACAGCACCTACCAGTCCATTATAAAAATCCGATTTAGCCATTTGTTGTGCCGAATGACGATGAATGACGTGTCCAATTTCATGTCCTAATACACCAGCTAATTGATCTTCTGATTTTAATTTTTTTAGAAGTCCAACCGTTATAAAAATCTGTCCGCCTGGTAAAGCGAAAGCATTAATAGTTTGGTCATCGGCCAAAACATGAAAATCAAATTGAAAAGGAATACTGATTCCTTTTACTTTGGCTTCATCATCGACTTGTTTTATTAATTTATATCCTACTGCTTTGGCTTGCTGCTGTACTTCATTGTCATTATAAAGACCGCCGTATTCTTGTGCCATTTGCGGAGCAGACTGCAAGCCCATCACTACTTCTTGCTGTGGCGTGAGGTCGATATGTTGCTTTTCGCCCGTTATTGGGTTTACTTGGTTTTTGCTGTAATAGCTTATCAAGGCCACAATCGCCATGACTACGCCAATAAAAAGTCTGAATTTTAAACCCGAAGACCGCATGATTTATTGAATTTACGATTTACAAATTATATTTTTGTATTATTAAACTAACAATGATCTATCAAGAAACATACCACTGGCGTTTTTCTCAAAAATTATTTCAGTATTGATAAAGCGGCATCAATATATGTAAAGTTTTCGGGCTGGAAATGATGCACGGGTTTAGTTACTTTTGTCTCGCCCAAACGCACAATTATAGCGTTTTTCTCTCGAATCGTATATACATATTGTCCAAAAAGACCATTCATGGACGGAATCGAAAAACCTCTGTGATTGAATACCCAAAACTGAAAACCATAAAAATCAACTAGTTTACCGCCTTCGGTTGGTTCTTTTAAATAACTTGCAGGCGAAATTGCCGCTTTCATGTAATCTTCGGGAACAAGCTGTTTGTCTTTCCATTTGCCATTTGTACGCATCAATTCTCCAAAACGAGCGTAGTCACGGGCCACTCCATTGAAACAGCAAAAGGCTTTTTCGTGCTTACTATCTCCATCCAAGAGCCATTTTGCATCGTTTTCTGCTCCCATTGGTTTCATAAAATACTCGGAGGTTAGTTCTGAAATATTCTTCCCAAAGGCTTTTTCAACTAAAAGCCCCAACACTTGTGTATCGCCGCTACGATATTCCCAATTTACGCCCGCTGGCTCTTTTGCTTCCATTAGATTTACAACATATTCTTGGTCATCGGCATAATACATCTTTGCTGCAAGGCCCATGTAGCTTTGGTCACTTTCTTTGTAGCTTGTTCCAGAACTCATCGTTAACAAATCCTTGATTCTTATTTTTGCCAAATCTCCTTCTTTAAAATGCGGAACGTAATTACCAACTGGTTCATCGAGTGACTTTATTTTCCCTTCGCCTACACCAATACCTACAAGCATCGAAATGATACTTTTCGCCGCCGAAAACGAACCACTAATACTATCTTTTGTGTATCCATCGAAGTATTTTTCGTAGATAATTTTACCATCTTGAATTACCAAAAAGGCATGGGTATTATTAGAATCAATCTTCGCCAAAAGCGAATCTGTAAGCTCAATTTTATTGTAAAGAGAATCGTGCGGCCAAACCTGCGGGGCATCACCATTTTCGATATTGCGAGATGGGTGCGTACGAAAATCAAAAATAGAATGTTTTCCCCATGCAATAAAATTTCGGACATGGTCAAACGCCGGAAGGTATAGCGTACCGGTTAATAAAATGGCAGTTAGCGAAACGCCAATGAGAGATTTTTTTAACATTATTTTACATACTAGTTTTTTGTTAAATAGCGATCAGTAAAGTTAGTGTTTTTATTAAAATATTTGCAAAATTTAACTTATCAAAAGTTTTATTTAAAAGAATCTTGACTATCAAGTATTTAGAAAAAAAATTGAAATTATCTGAAACATTCGTTGCTAAAAAACAATTATTTAAGTATATTTGAAATAGAATATTACTTTTAAGCAATGTCCCAAATATAAGAAAACATAAATAATTGGCGAAGAACCCCCGACCAATAAACTCCAAAACTAAAATTCCAATGACCGACGCTGAACTATTACAAGTTGAACCACTTCTTATTGAGGAAAAAACTCGTTTTGTTCTTTTCCCTATCAAACACGATGATATTTGGGAATATTTTAAAAAACACGAGGCATCTTTTTGGACTGCCGAAGAGATTGACCTTTCGCCAGATTTGCAAGACTGGGCTAGATTAAATGACGGTGAACGCCATTTTATTTCGCACGTGCTTGCATTCTTTGCTGCCTCTGATGGCATCGTAAACGAAAATTTGGCAGTAAATTTCATTTCTCGTATTCAATTTGCTGAAGCAAAATGTTTCTATGGGTTCCAGATTATGATGGAAAATATCCACTCTGAAACATATTCACTGCTGATTGATACATATATTAAAGACCCAATTGAGCGTGACAAAATGCTTAATGCCGTTGATCATATTCCGTGCGTTAAGAAAAAAGCAGATTGGGCTTTGAAATGGATTGATAATGGAAACTTTATCGACCGTTTATTAGCATTTGCGGTTGTAGAAGGCATTTTCTTCTCAGGCTCATTCTGCTCAATCTTTTGGATGAAAAAACGTGGTTTGATGCCAGGACTTACGTTTTCAAATGAGCTTATCTCTCGTGATGAAGGTTTACACCGCGATTTTGCTTGTTTACTTTATACACAATACATTCAGAATAAATATCCAGCCGATAAAGTGTATGATTTGGTACGCGATGCTGTTGAAATCGAAAAAGAATTCGTAACTGATGCTTTACCCGTTTCTTTGATTGGTATGAATTCTGAATTGATGTGCCAATACATCGAGTTCGTAGCCGACCACTTGCTCGAATCTCTAGGTTTAGACAAAACTTACAACGCTACCAATCCATTTGATTTTATGGACATGATTTCGTTGCAAGGCAAAACCAATTTCTTTGAGAAACGTGTGGGCGAATACCAAAAGTCGGGCGTTATGTCACAAAAGAGCGAGATGGCTTTCTCATTAGATGAAGAATTTTGATTTTCAACCAAAATTGGCTACAAAAAAGGCTGCAAATTTGATTTACAGCCTTTTTTGTAGGACATATTTTCAACCTGTCGATTGCGAAAACATAAACAGGTTGAAAACCTATCTTAATTTGTAAATTTTACTTTCTTATAAATATCTTTTACCGCTATTTCTTTTCCATCAATCTGCATTCTATCATTATCATTATAAAAATCTTGATTAAGCCAAATATTTGGATTTTCGGAGCGTAAAAAATTCATCACTCCCAACTCTTTTTGACTCACGAAAATTATTTGTTTTAAACTCGGAAAAGATTTATACTCGTGAAGTTTTTCGGTTATATCAAAAACCTCGGTTGCCTTTGATAAAACCTCTACAATTATATAAGGATTCGTAATAATTGCTGTAGAATTTGCCTTAAAAATTGGCTCACCTTTCAAAACCAACACATCAGGCATATAATAACCTCCTTCAAATTTTGGAATCTGAACGCCTGAATTGCTCCCCAATACATAGTGTTCGTCGCTGTCTGAAAATAGAATATTTAAAATTGCCCCTATGTTCATAACAAGGGTTTCGTGCCAAAAAGATGTTAATCCCATTGTAATTATTTCGCTTTTGTGGTATTCTACTTTAAAAGGTAATTTACTTGCCATATCTAAATAATCCTCTTCCGATGCAGGAATACAGACAATCTCTTTGGTTTGCAACTCCTCCATAATAGTTTCTTTGATGCTCTTTGCGGCTACCATAATCGTTGAATTTTTATCAAATATATAAAAAAAGCATACCATAGACAACCCTCATCAGCATTTTTGGGTATCTCTCATATCTCCACCACAAAGTGCCTCCCATTTGATTGAGGAAGAAAAGCCTCAACGCCAGTTTTTATTTCTTCGGCCAAAACTTCGAGCAGTTTAGTTTTCACAAAATGGCGATAGGTAACCAAACTTATTTCACGCACAGGTATGGGGGCTCTAAACTCTCGTATTTGCTTTTTTTGTTTTTCGCTGAAATTTATTACGGCCAATTCTGGCACAACCGTAATTCCATTATTCATTTCAACGATTTTTAGTAGTGATTCTATACTTCCAGCTTCGTATTCAAGATTACTAAAATCGGATTTTTTCTTACGCAATTCACACAAATTCATCATTTGCGAACGAAGACAATGACCTTCCTCGAGCAACCAAAGGCGATTTACGTCGATTTCTTCGGGCAAAATAAACTTTTTCTTGAGCGTAGTTTCTTTATTCGATACAAAAACTACCAGTTTTTCGTAAAAAAGTGGATATTCTTTCAAGCCTTCAATATTGATAGGCGTTGCCAAAATTCCGACATCAAGATGGTCTTTTTCCAATTGCTCAATAATTTGGTCTGTGTTTAGTTCGCTGACTTTTACTTTTAGTTGCGGATTATTTTTCAATAAATTATATAAAAACAGTGGCAAAAGATAAGGTGCAAGTGTCGGAATAATACCGATTCGGATTTTTCCTTTTACTTCGGCTTTCGTATCATTGGCGATTTGTTTTAGGTAGGCCGTTTCCTTCAAAATCACCTTTGCTTGTTTTATAATTCCTTTGCCTGTTTCGGTCGGTACGACTGGTTGTTTACTTCTATCAAATAAAATTACCTCTAATTCTTCTTCGAGTTTTTTAATCATCATACTCAACGTTGCTTGCGTAACACAACATTCATCGGCCGCTCTCTGAAAATGACGGTGTTTATCAACCGCTACTATGTATTCTAATTGCTGAAGATTCATTGATATTTAAATTAGATTTCATCTATACAAATGTAAAAAACATAAATTTCACTTAACAAGTTTTTTAAGTGAATAAAATAAGCAAAATCGACTTCAAAAAAATCTTTAATTTTTCTGTGACTAACTCGTCTTAAACAAAGATCTATATAAAATACAAAAAGATGATTAGGTTTATGGCAAAATCAATAATAGAGATTCAGAAATTATGATGAAAACGATACGTGGCGATTTGCTTATTCGAAATATAAATTAAAAAAACACCTAGTCGAAATTCGGCTAGGTGCATACTGTTACAGTTTAGGGTAGGTATTAATATCTTTTTTTTGGCTTAGTGTTGAACAATTTCGCTGTAATATTAAATTTCTTATTGGATAAATGCAAATAAAGTAGAATAGAATTTATAAAACTTCTTGCATTTAATTTATGAACTCTCCGTTTGGTGAGTAACAATTAGCCATTAAAACAGTTGTTATATTGAAATAAATACTATTTTATCATGCCAAAGTCTTTACTGAAATATAAAAATTACGACGTCCACTCGATTACGACAATTCATGAAGAAAACTCTAATGCGAATATAGCAACGTGGGTTATGCAAACAGCTATGGGTGGAAAAATGGTCTGTGTAGCTCTTTATAAAGTTGATTATACCATCGAACTTGTGAGAGCATCTAAGATACTAAATATTAACCTACTACATACAGGGCAGACAAGTCTGATTAATAAGCTAGGGCGGCGTAGTGGAAAGGATAGTGATAAATTAAAAACCCTAAAATTTGAATTCGATAATCGAGGTTGCCCATTTTTAACAGAAGCAATTGGCTATATTCAATGCAAGGTTTTACATTCAACCGATGCTGGCGACCATGAACTTTTTGTCTGTGAAGTACAAAAACAGGTGGTATTAAACCCTGAAAAAGAAGTAATGACCAATAATTTTTTGAGGGAAAAAGGCTTAGTTCGTGGATAAATAATAAAGCCTTTTTGGATTTATCTCGTATGCAGTTTTAAAAAACATAAAGCTGAAAGTATGAGACTCAATAATCTTTTTATATGTACAATTTTGTTGCTTTTTACGCAAAAAAACTATCAATTATCGCACCCTCACGATAATTGATAATAATTATCAATTGGGGCTACACCAGCTAAATTGGATGGCGTAGTTGGCGGTATGTTTTCTACCGAAAATTTAGCATCAGCCCAATCTCCATGGTCGCAAAAAGCATTATCTCCAGATGTATCAGTAATTAATTTGAGTTGGTCGGTATTACTTATATTAAGATTTACATTTATCGTTGCTGATGAAGGATACAAGGTCGGGCTTATATAGGCCAAATTATTATCTTTAAATAGTTTAAAAATAACAATTCCACAGGTTCCATACGAAATCTCATCATCGATACCAATTTTTGCCCTAAATGTATTGTATTGATTGAGGCTCAAATTATTGATTACTTCCGAATTAGCGTGTGTCCTAAGTCCTTTTTCATAAGTTATGCCATTGAGTGTTAGCGCGTACTGCCATCATATTTAAAAATAAGTTTCTCTATAGATATAGTATAGGACAAAGGTCTAAAAAGATAAGTTGCTTTTACCTTATTTTCCTTTAAAATTAGTTTTGCGTTTTTGCAAAAAAGCCATTATACCTTCCGCAAAATCGTGGGTTTTACCTAGAATTTCTTGATTTTCTGATTCTTGCTCTAAAATATCATCAACCGTGCTATTATATGACTGATTCAAAACTTTTTTCATTAATCCAATCGACTTTGTTGCGGCTGTTTTATAGTATTCCGTTAGTTCGTTTATAGCTTCATCGAGTGCTTCGTAAGGGACTATTTTTGTAACTAAACCTATATTTAGTGCTTCTTCCATATAGACTTTTCGGCCAGTGCTACATAATTCAAACGCTTTTTGCATACCTACAATTCGAGGCAAAAAGTACATCGAACCTGCATCGGGCATTAGTCCAATTCCTACAAAAAGTTCGCTCATATAGGCATCGTTATTGGCAATAATCATATCACAAGCCAAGGCTAGCGACATCCCCGCTCCTGCTGCTATCCCATTCATGCGGCAGATGATTGGCTTTTCGGCATTTCGAATGGCACGAATCATCGGATTATAGTTTTTGCGAAGCGAATCTCCCAACGATGCCATGCCTTCGTCCATACCGGCCTTTAAATCAGCTCCCGAACAAAAAGCTTTATCACCTACACCCGTAATAACAATAACTCTAACCGATGAATCATTGGAAGATACTTCCACAGCTTTCGTTATTTCATTGATTAGGGCAGTACTAAGGGCATTATATACTTGTGGACGATTGAGTGTAATGGTAGAAACACCATCAAATATTTCTAAGATTATATTTTCATACATAAGTAACTATCAATTATTTGGTTTTGATATATTAAAATTTAAGAAGTATATATACAAATATACAGCAAATAAGCATAATAATTTGGGTTGGAAAGTGTCTAAAAAAAACATTTTCATTTAAAATTTCTTTGATTTGCTTCCGAAACTCTATATTTGCAGACTTTTTTTACAAATAATCAAAAATTGAAGTGAGTCTAACTGGAAATGAGCAAGGTAATGGCAACCACGGTAATGGCCATCACCACCATAATCTCGACAAAGTATCTGCTGCTGGACTGTTAATTGCCATGGGAATTATCTATGGTGATATTGGCACTTCACCTTTATATGTTCTAAAAGCTATTGCAGGAACAGAAGTAATCAATGAAGCAATAATTTTGGGTGCACTATCATGTGTTTTTTGGACACTAACAATGCAAACAACACTCAAATACGTAATTCTGACTCTAAGAGCCGATAATCGTGGTGAAGGAGGAATTTTAGCTCTTTTTGCATTAGTTCGACGCCATGCCAGATGGCTAACTGTACCAGCAATCATTGGTGCCAGTGCATTACTTGCTGATGGCATCATTACCCCCCCGATTTCAGTAGCTTCGGCTATCGAAGGTTTACGCATAAAATTTCCTGATATTCAACAAGATACAATCGTTAAAATCGTAATTGTGATCATATCAATTATATTTATCGTACAGATTTTTGGCACTAAAAAAGTAGGTTATTTATTTGGACCTTTTATGCTTGCATGGTTTTCTATGCTTGCCGTGTTAGGTGTGGTTTGGATAGCCAAAGACTTTACGGTACTTAAAGCAATGAATCCTTATTATGCCTATGAATTATTAGTAAATCACCCTGGTGGATTTTGGATTTTAGGTTCTGTTTTTTTATGTACAACTGGGGCAGAAGCTCTCTACTCAGATTTAGGACATTGTGGTCGTGGCAATATACGTATGAGTTGGGGGTTTGTAAAACTATGCTTATTGCTAAATTATTTTGGACAAGGGGTTTATGTAATGAGCCTGAATGGCCAAATGCTTGGCGATAGAAACCCATTTTATAACCTAATGCCTGAATGGTTTTTGCCATTTGGTATTTTCATCGCGACTTCAGCTGCCATTATTGCGAGCCAAGCCTTGATTAGTGGTTCGTTTACGCTTATTTCAGAAGCAATAAGATTAAATTTTTGGCCCAAAATAAAGGTCAATTATCCATCTGACCAAAAGGGACAAATTTATGTGCCGAGTATCAATATTTTACTTTGGATTGGCTGTGTAAGCGTCACTTTATACTTTAGTAAAATTGCAGGTGAAATGACTGAAAAAAATATTGCCGATGCTTTGGCATTGAATAAAAACATTGATTTGGCTGTATTAAAAAAATCATCTGAAGTATTACTTTCAACGGCAATGGAAGCTGCTTATGGTTTAGCCATAACAATGACAATGCTTATGACAACTATGCTCATGGCATATTATTTATATGCTAAAAAATTCAACATTTGGGCAATAATATTGTTTATCTTAACCTACACTTGCATTGAAGGCTCATTTTTGATTGCAAATCTCCAAAAATTTCCGCACGGTGGTTATGTTTCTTTAATTATAGCTGGCATTATTGCCTTAGTAATGTATATTTGGATTCGAGCCTTTAAAATCAAAGCAAGATTGACAGAATACGAAAAACTGGACAAATATACTGAGTCCTTAAAAGAATTAAGTTCAGATATTACAGTTCCCAAATATGCTACTCACCTAGTATTTTTGAGTAATGCAGGCCGTGCTTCGGAAATTGAAAACAAGATAATTTATTCCATTTTTCAGAAACGACCAAAACGTGCAGATGTCTATTGGTTTGTGCATATTGATACCGTAGATGACCCTTATACAATGGAATATAAGGTCATGACAGTTGCCGATGACGATGTCTATAAAGTAAATTTCCGTTTGGGCTTTAGAGTGCCACAGAAGATAAATCTTTATTTCAGAAGAGTACTCGAAGACATGGTGAAAAATGGCGAAGTAGATATCCGTAGCCGTTATGAATCATTGAACCGTCATAATGTAATCGGTGATTTTAAATTCGTTGTTCTCGAAAGATTCCTTTCTTATGAAAACGAACTGCCTTTCTGGGAAGGTCTAATTATGAGAGCTTACTTTTTTATCAAACAATATACACCTTCGGAAGACAAATGGTTTGGGCTTGACAGTAGTGCAGTGAAAGTCGAAAAAGTGCCGTTTATTATTAAAGCAATTGATAATATCAACCTAAAGCGTATTCCATGGGCAGGAAATGGAAATCCTATCGCAGGGCATTGATAAAAAATAATTTAAAAATAAAATTCCTGTTTTAAGGAAAAAACAACAGTTTATGAAAATACTCATCACAGGCGGAGCAGGATTTGTAGGTTCGGCCTTGGCACTTTCGTTGAAAGCAAATTATCCATCCTACGATATTTATTGTTTGGATAACCTTCGTCGCAAAGGCTCAGAATTAAACGTTGCTCGATTGGGCAAAGCAGGAATCACTTTCGTGCATGGCGATATTCGTAGTAAAGAAGATTTCGATGCTCTTCCAATTGTTGATACCGTAATCGAAGCCTCAGCCGAGCCTTCGGTTTTGGCTGGAATCAATGGCGGTACACCCGATTATTTGATTAATACTAATCTTTTTGGGACGGTAAATTGCCTAAACTATGCTGTAAAATGCAACGCAAAATTCATTTTTCTTTCAACAAGTCGAGTTTATCCAATTAAAACCATCGAAACTCTCGATTTTGATGAGCAAGAAACTCGTTATCAATTAACTGATAATCAAGCTATTAAAGGTGTTTCAGCCAAAGGAATTGCCGAAGATTTTCCGTTAGATGGCGTTCGTTCCCTTTACGGAACAACCAAATTGGCTTCTGAATTAATCATTCAAGAATACAACGAATTTTATAAGCTTCCGACCGTTATCAATCGTTGTGGTGTGCTTACAGGCCCATGGCAAATGGGAAAAGTTGATCAAGGTGTAATGGTACTTTGGATTGCTAAACACTTCTTTGAGCAAAAACTATCTTATATTGGTTATGGCGGCGAAGGCAAACAAACCCGTGATATTCTGCACGTGGCTGACCTTTACCGCTTAATTGATTGGCAGTTACATAACTTTGAGAAAGTAAACGGTGAGATTCTGAATGCTGGTGGAGGGGTTGATGTAAGTGTTTCTTTGCAAGAATTAACCGAAATTTGCCAAAGGGTAACTGGCAAAACAATTCCGATTACTAAAATCAAAGAAAACCGGCCTGCGGATATTCGTTTGTACGTAACCGATAACTCGAAAGTAACTGCCTTGACAGGTTGGAAACCAGAAATTGGTGTTGAAGAAATCGTAAAAGATATAACACAATGGTTATCAGATAATCGTGCAGATTTAGAGCCGATTTTGAAGTAAATCTTCGCTGATTCCGACGGTTTCGCTTGTCCAATTAGCTTTAGCACCAAAAACAAAAGTGGCATACATTGTTATCATTGATAAACAGGTATGCCACTTTTTTATTATCCAAATCTTGCCTAGGACTTCGTTACCTTCGACTTCGCTCAGTCAAAGAAAATGCCGTCCGAGCGGAGCAGAGGGCAAACAGTTTCTCACCGAAGCCAAAGAAAACGCCGCCCGAGGGTAGTCGAGGGCTACTTCAACTTTTCCTCAAATAACTTCAAAATACGCTTGTATTCGTCCATCCAAGAAGTTGGTTCTACAAAACCGTGGTCTTCCATTGGGTAGCTAGCCATTTCCCAATTTTCTTTTTTAAGTTCGATAAGGCGTTGTACCAAACGATACGAATCTTGAATATGCACATTGACATCAACCATACCATGACAAATCAATAAATGACCTTTCAAACCAGCTGCATGGTAAATTGGCGAACTTTTACGGTAAGCTAAACTATCGGTTTGGGGTTCATTCAAAATATTTGCAGTATAACCGTGATTATAAGCTGCCCAATCGGTCACGGGGCGAAGTGCCACACCTGCCGCAAAAACATCGGGTGTTGTAAACATAGCCATTAAAGTAATAAAACCGCCATAAGAGCCACCATAAACACCTATTTTCTTTGGGTCGATGCCGTATTTTGAAACCAACAATTTTGCTCCATCAACATTATCTTCTAAATCTTTTCCGCCCATAAAACGATAGATTCCTGTGCGGTGATCACGACCGTAACCTGCACTTGCACGATAATCAATGTCCAACACGGTATAACCTTTATCAACCAATAAATTATGAAACATATACTCTCTCGAATACTGACTCCACCATTTATGAGCATTTTGTAAATATCCTGCTCCGTGAACAAATATGACCGCGGGGCGGCCTTCCGCTTTTTTATTTTTCAATTTAGCAGTTGGCTCATAAATTCTAGCAAAAACTTCTACGCCATCACGAGCCAAGAATGAGATTACTTTTGCATCTTTCCAAGCATAAGCCTTAAATTCATCCGTCAATGAATTGGTCAATTGCTCGGCTTTAGCATTGGGTTTATTTTCTTGCAAAAAAAGCTCCCACGGTTTATTGATGTATGAATAACGAATTGCCAAACTCGATTCATCGGGCGAAAGCGTTACATCGTTTGCCCCAACCATACTTGTCAATTTTACTCTTTCGCCACCTTCGACCGACATTTTATAAAAATGCTGTTCGCCAGAATGTGCTTCGTTGGTAGTCAGATAAAAAGATTTTTTATCTTTCGATAATTGGGTTTGCTGCACTTCAAATTTGCCTTTGGTAAGCTGTTTTTTCTCGCCAGTTACCAAATTTACAGTATAAAGATGTGAATAACCATCAACTTCTGACTGAAAATAAAGCGTTTGGGAATCGACCCAACCTAAACCTGCACCGCCGAAATTAAAACCGATTCCAGGGCCACCAACCCATGCTTCGTCATGCTGGCGGTCGAGTAATTTTAGCTTTCCAGTTGCTGGTTCGAGTTGCATAATCCAACGGTCTTTATTATCAACCGAACGAATATTTACAACCGCATAAGAGCCATCGGGCGACCAAATCGGGCCTAAAACAATTATTTTTCGGGCAACTACCTTCTTCTTGGTTGTATCTTTCTTGGCATAATCTTTCAAGAATTCTGGCTGCTCCATAATTCCTGGAATGTCTTTCGTAACTACCTGATAAACAGTATCTTTCTTAGTATCATACACAAAGTTTTCATAAGTTGCTAAAGGCGAACCGACCTTTGTGCGAGCGGCAATGTCTTCCGTAAAACCAGATTCGGTTACGTAGCTTGGCACAATCGTAGTTTTGGCATTTTTGGGCTGTACCGAAAGACGATAAGTGATGTATCGTAAATCGGGGCTGATTTGTGGTTGTTCCAAAATTTTATCTTCTGTGTAAATCTCTTTTGGGCGTTTGGATTGGTCGAGTTTGGCCAATTTTTCGGCTTCCTCTTTCTTTTCTTTGCGTTCTTTCAAGACCTCAAACATGGCTAATTGGTCAGCTTTTAGCCATTTTTCTTCATCATTAGCAGGTTTTGCTTCTGCTTTTTTACTGCCTGTCAGAAAATTTGATAGCTGCGTTACCGAGCCATCTTCCAAGCTCAAACTAAATAAATTATTACTTCTTCCGAAAATAATCTTGGTTTCGTCACCACTAAAATATGGATTCGATTCACGCTCAATTGTGTTGGTTAATTGCTTAATTTTCAAGGTTTTGGTATAAAGCAAATAAAGTTCACCTTGCTTTTCGTAAACCTTCATTGAGCGACTAGGGCTGTAAGTACCCGATTGAGCGGGCAATGCTCGACGTTCTTTTGACGTAACTTTTACAGGTATTCTCTCGGGCAAAACAAATTTATAGAGCGAATCACCTTTATTTTTATCGGGATTCCACGAAAAATAAAGCGTTTTGCCATCTTCTGACCAAAAAATATTACTTGGAGAAGTACCAATCCATTTCGATTGGTCTTGCATGATTTTTTCGACCGTAAGGGCTTGACCGAAAGCAGTTTGAATAAAAAACTGAATAATAAAGAAGAGAGAGATTTTTCTCATTTTTAACGAATTAGGTTTGATGAATGCCTTAGAAAGCAGTAAATATAATCAACCTATTCCAAAAATTCTTTGATTGATTAGCTGTTTTTCTACACCCACTAAGAAATTGGGCAAGATTGGATAACAAGGTAAAAGAGGAGTAAGAAAAACGGGCAGACGTTGGTCTTTAAAAATCAGTTTTATGTATCCTTCCGTGAGTTGGTAATTGGTAGCAACGTAATACTCTAAAACCCGAATATCATCAAAATTAAATGAATCAGTATGCTCGCCAACGATAGTAATTTTCTTTAAAACTGGGTCGAAAGTATAATCTTTTTGTCCATTTTGCTGCCAATATTGATATTTTATTCGGAAATGTAAAAAGGGAACAAGTAGAGTAGCAAATGCAACAAACACCACCAAAAACTGGGCAAGCGAATCATATTTTATGATAAAACTCGTTAAAAAAATGACAATCACTATGAGAATCAAAAACGAAAAAAGAATGTCAGTCAGTGAAAAAAAACTGGCACGATAAGTTCGAGGAGTTTTCAACAATGCGTTTTCACCATTCCAATCAAGCGAACGTCGATTTAATGAAAAAATGCCTATAAAAAAATACAGGAACAAAATTCCGAATAATGCGATTACGGCAAGCATTTTCCTAAAAATTCAAAGGGTCGAGTTCTTTAAAGTGACCATTCATAGCGATTCGCTCTTTGGTTCGTTCAACTTCTGTCACAACTGGGATAATTCTTTCGAGGTGGTCTATTAGAATTTCTTGTCTGACTTTTTCATTGGAAGTTATCAGAACCTCATATTCTTCTTGGATCGAAATACCAATTTTATGAACAATTCGATGGCTAAAAGGCATATATTCTGGTTTTTCGAAATCAACTTTTACTTTCAGTAAATGATAGAGTTTTTCGACCAGACTTAACAAATAGGGATTAATAACATCATTTAAATCTTCATTTTCGATAAAAATCACCTCGCCTCCAGCATATAATTTACCATTTGCTGGATTCTGAAAATCAACGATTCTGAAAATTCGTAAACCTTTGGTTTTGATGTCCATTCGGCCATCTCCGTAGCGTTTTGATAGTAATTTTACTTCGACTTCTGTACCATATCCTAGTAATTTACCATTGACAAAAGAAGGAATTCCGAAAGTTTTATTTTCGTCTAAACATTCATCTATCAACTGACGATAACGAGGCTCGAATATATGTAAATTAAGGTCTTCGTGCGGAAAGACCACTAAATTTAGCGGAAATAGAGGTAAAAAGTTCATTAAGTTCTAAGTGATGAGTTGTGACAGGGTCGCCTGTGCGATTCTGAGTGCAAACGCTTTTATGTTTACTTCTACTCTCGAGTTCATAGTTTCAAACTTCAAATAGTAGATTATTGTTTTAGCTGCAGTGGTTTTTCCACACTTAAACCAATCGACATCACGTACGGAAGCGGGTCCTGACGCATATATTGCTTCAATTTGATGGTATATTTTCCTTTTTTAGGAAACTTAAAATTACGAGTTGAAAGCACTTTATGGTTATAAATATCACCTAATCCTTCACCGAATGGCTTACCCGTTTTGGGATTGAAAAGCGTAACTTCTTCAAGGCGATTACTGATTTGCTTACCATCTGGCCCGTAGATGTAGCGGGTTACATAAAGATTATTGTAAGGATATTGCGAAGCATTACGAATCAAGAGGTAAATACTGTAAGGCACTGTCTCGTCTTTAACTTCAAACGTAAAAGAAGGAATATTTTTTACATACCAATTGGTATCTTTCAAATCTTCGTAAGATTTAAAGATTGCATTATTATCGCACGATAAAACCCACACCGAAATCAATAGCATGGAATTAATAATCAATGTTTTTTTTAAATATTTCACCAATTTTTGTTTGTTATTCATCTATTTTCTCTGATTTTTTTACTTTACTTATTTTGAAACAGACGCGATACTCATTATATACATATCACGTCCGTTTTTATTTAACTATTGCTGCTCGGTATCTGACTTATTAGACGTGGTTGGTTTTTCGTCACCTTGCTTGTTCTGGGATTTATTATATGTAACACCACCTTTTTTGTGCTGAGGATGTTGCGGTTTCCCTTGGTTTCCTCCTTGGTTATTCGGACGATTCTGATTAGGGTTTGGTTTTCCTCCTTGTAAGGTAGTACCCAGCGGGGAGCCGCCCTGCGTATTTTCTTGTTTGCTTATGTTTTGACCTCCTTGTTGTTGCTGTTTAGGATGCCTTTGCTGTCCGCCCTGTTGTGGGCTATTCTGAGTATTGCCCTGTTTGTTGAGATTTTGGTTGCTCTTTAGCTGGTTGTTCCCTTTATTTTGAGGAGAATCACCACCCTGATGCGAGCCACCCTGATGCGGATTATTTGGTTGAACCGCATTATTACGATTCTGATTGTTTACTCCTTGTTGGTTATTTTTTTGAGAATTATTTCCTTGTTTTTGCAGAGAGTCGCTCTCCGGACTTCCTACTTGTAGTGAGCCACCTAGAGGATTGCCACCCTTATTTTTCTGTTGGTTATTGTTTTTCTGAGCAATAAATTCTTGTTTAGCTAAATCTCCTTGTGGAGTTCCGTGTGGACTATTATTTCCACGATTTTGCTGTGGCTGATTTGGACGATTTTGTTGGTTTTTATTACCCGAATTTTGCTGTGGCTTTTTAACTTTATCAGTGTATTTTTTATCCAAACGGTCTAAATCTGAGTTTCTTGGAGCATTTTTATCAACTATAATTGAATCAATTAGATTCAAGTCTTCGAGCGAGTTTGGTAAAATACCTTTTTCGTTCATCTTCATGATTTCTACCACTTGATGAATCGGTAATGAATGCCAGTTGATATCATTGTTATAGCTAAACCACATGATTCGACGGAAAATGTCTGTTTTTTGTAATACTGCAATTCCTTTTTCGGTTTTCAAAGGCTTTTCTACTGTCGGAATATCGCTCAAAGCATCAAGATAAGTTTCTAATTCGTAATTTAAGCAACATTTCAAACGTCCGCACTGACCCGAAAGTTTAGCTGGATTGAGCGAAAGATTCTGATAACGAGCCGCCGAAGTCGGAATCGCACGAAAATCAGTGAGCCACGTTGAGCAACATAATTCACGACCACACGAGCCAATTCCGCCTACACGAGCTGCCTCTTGACGCAAACTGATTTGCTTCATTTCGACTCTGATTTTGAATTCAGAAGCCAAAAATTTAATCATTTCACGAAAATCAATACGGTCGTCAGCTGAATAATAAAATGTAGCTTTGGTATTATCGGACTGAAATTCTACGTCCGACATCTTCATTTGTAGCTTTAATTCCTTCGATATTTCACGCACACGATACATCGTTGGCATATCACGAGCGATGGCTTGTTGGTGTTTTTCGAGGTCTCGCTCGGTGCTTACTCTTAGAATTTTGTGAAGTTCATCGTTGTCTTTTAGGTCTTTCTTAATCATTTGAAGACGAACCAATTCGCCTTGCAACGAAACACTACCGATATGATAGCCCGAAGCCATTTCGCAAACTACGAAATCACCCGTGTAGAGGTCATAATTGTTAGTATTTCGAAAATATTCTTTTCGTCCGCCTTTAAATTTTATTTCAACTACATCATAACGCATTGAGCGTGGTACGTCCATGTTGGACAACCAGTCGTAAGCATTCATTTTATTGCATCCACCCGATGAACAGCCTCCAGAAGAGCATCCCGCTACGGTTTTTGTATTCGATTTTTCGGTTTGGCCTATGGCTTTAACTGCTCCACAACCTCCCGATGAACATTGTCCACAGCCCATTTTTGTATATATATAGTTCAACCCACGAATGGGTTTAATGAAAAAATAGGCAAGAAGCCTAATAATTATTTGTTATTTTGATTTTGAAATAACAAATTTGAATTGAATATTCCGTTAGGAATTAAATATTGGCTAGATATAATAGAATAGGATTTTCATGTCTTAGCTATGAAATATCAGTCATCTAAAAAACTTCATCACCTAAGTATAATCGTGAGCGATGAAATTACTTTACCATAGCGACAAACGCCAATGTTAAACCCTACTTGGGATTTGATTTTTTAATATTTCGTATGAAACATTAGTCACTAATTTTAACAGGTTTTTCGCCTATCTTACGATTCGAGATACTTCAATAAATCTTTCCCGATGTCGTTTCTAAAATATTTTCCCTCAAATATAATCTTTTTTGCCATTGCCTGCGACTTTTTACGTGCAGAATTTAGCGTTCGTGCCATTCCAGTAGTTACAATTACTCGGCCGCCGTTGGTTTCTACCGAACCATCAGTAGCAATTTTGGTGCCCGCATGGAAAATAATGGTATCTTTCTCAGCTTCTGGAATCGTTATTACATCGCCTTTACGATATTCTTCGGGATAACCTTTCGCTACCGAAACCGTTGCAATTGCTACTTTGGGATAAATCGAAAGTTTGATTTTATCTAATTTCCCATCGGCAGTTGCTTTCATTAATTTTACCATATCGGTCTTGATTCGTGGCAAAACCACTTCAGTTTCGGGGTCACCCATGCGAGCGTTGTATTCAATTACATAAGGCTCTCCATCGACATTCATTAATCCAACGAAAATAAAACCCACATATTTGATACCTTCAGCTTGTAAACCAGCCAAAGTTGGCTTTACAACTCGCTCTTCAACTTTTCCCAAAAACTTAGCATCGGCAAACGGTACCGGCGAAACCGCCCCCATTCCACCTGTATTCAAGCCTTTATCGTTTACGCCAATACGCTTATAATCTTTTGCTTCGGGCAATATTTTATAGTTTTTACCATCGGTCAAAACAAAAACTGAAAGCTCGATTCCTGTTAAAAATTGTTCGATAAGTACTTTGCTGCTGGCATCGCCAAATTTGGCTTCGGTGAGCATTTCGTGCAAGGCTTGACGGGCTTCATCTTTGGTTTCGGCAATGATTACACCTTTTCCTGCTGCCAAACCATCAGCTTTTAGTACAATTGGTAAAGTTTGAGTTTCGAGATAAGCCAAACCTTCTTGTAGTCTATTTTTTGTAAAAGTTTTTGACGCTCCTGCAGGGATATTGTATTTCTGCATGAAGCCTTTCGAGAAGTCTTTGCTACCTTCAAGTCTTGCCCCAGAAGCATCTGGACCAACAATTTTTATTTTTTTGAGAACTTTATCTTTCTTGAAAAAATCGACAATTCCACGCACCAAAGGCTCTTCTGGGCCTACAATTACCATTCCGATTTTGTTTTCTTTTACAGCATTGCCAATAGCTTCAAAATCGTTAACTCCGATTGGTAAGTTTGTTGCGATTTGTGCAGTTCCTGCATTGCCAGGAGCTACAAAAAGATTGGTACAGTTTTTTGATTGTGCAATTTTCCAAGCAAAAGTGTGCTCTCGTCCGCCCGAACCAAGTATTAGAATATTCATCAATAGTATAATCTTTGCATTATGAACTAGTAAAGTTCGTCAAGTTTTTTGTAAAATAATACTTTTCTATGTCAAACCTCTACTTTAAAAATGAATAATTTTGCATAAATAACTAATATTCAACCATTTATACTCTCTATAAACTTTTCTTTTAAATTTATTCAGAAATTTGTTTTAGCTGTTCAAAGTTCGTAATATTGATATTGTATTTTAAAAAAATGGCATATTATTCATTGACAATGAAAAAACTTTTAAGAAAACTATATTTGAATTCTGTTCGGGTCTTCTTGGTTTTTTATGTTTCATTTTTTCTTTTTTCAATTAGAGAAAACATTAATATAAATGATTGGCCAAGTTATAATGGTGGCGATAATTGTAACCATTATTCCGCACTCACACAAATTAAACCCGAGAATGTTTCGACCTTGAAATTAGCTTGGATTTACAATTCAGGTGGAGCAGATACCATAAAAAATACTACTCAAATTCAATGTAATCCATTAATTATCAAAGGTATTTTTTATGGTGTTTCAGCCGGCTCACAAGCATTTGCTGTAAATGCTGAATCGGGTAAAGAAATATGGAAAACCAACTTGAAAGATAATACTTTCAGTATGACCAGCCGAGGTGTAAGCTATTGGACAGATGGACATGATGAAAGAATATTCTTTGGTTATGGAGCTTTTCTTTATGCCTTGAATGCCAAAAATGGTCATCCGATTTTATCGTTTGGTACGAAGGGGAAAATCCATCTAATTGACGGAATTAAACGCCCCGGTGCCGACGATTACGTAGTTTTGAACACGCCACCCGCAATCTATAAAAATACATTGATTGTAGGTATGAGAGTGGCGGAAAGTGCAACTGCTTTACTCGGCGACATCAGGGCTTTTGATGCACGAACAGGAAAAAAAATTTGGACATTTCATACGATTCCACACCCCAATGAATTTGGTTACAAAACATGGGAGAAAGATAATTTTAAAAATTTAGGCGGAGCTAATAATTGGATGGGTATGGCTATCGACCAAAAACGGGGTATTATATATGCTCCAACTGGCTCGGCAGCGTTTGATTTTTATGGTGGTAATCGAAAAGGTGACAACCTTTTTGCCAATTGTTTACTGGCTCTAAATGCGAATACGGGCAAAAGGCTTTGGCATTTTCAGACGGTACATCACGACATTTGGGACAGGGATATTCCTGCACCACCAAACTTATTTACAATCTCAAAAAATGGAAAAAAAGTTGCTGTTGTGTCAGTATTGAGTAAACAAGGGTTCACTTTTGTGTTTGACCGAGTAAGTGGTAAACCTATTTTTCCTATCGAAGAGCGAGCGGTTATGGCTTCTACTATCAAAGGAGAGCAGGCATCGCCTACGCAGCCGATTCCAGTTTTGCCTGAGCCATTTACTCGACAAAGCTTTACTGTTCATGATATAAATTCATTTGCATCAAACAAAGAACAAATAATTGCACAAGTAAAGGAAGCTTCTACGGGTCAAGCTTTTATTCCATTAGGTAGAAATCGAACGGTTTTCTTTCCTGGAACTGATGGTGGAGCTCAATGGGGTGGTGCAGCAGTTGATGAAAACAGTATCATGTATGTTCCTGCTAAAGAAAACCCTGTGTACAGTTCATTAGTCGATGCACTTCCAACTAATAATAGCCAAGCCAATTCTTCGGGTAAAAAACTCTATCAAACACATTGTATGAATTGTCATGGAGTTAATCGGGAAGGCAACGAAGATGGAACATTTCCTTCACTCCAAAACATTGAAACAAAATATAATGAAACAGCGATACTACAAATCATATCAAAAGGCCGTGGGCTTATGCCTGCCCTAACACATATCAAAGCCGTAGAAAACAAAGCAATAATTCAATTTTTATTTGGCAAAGATAGCTACATAAAAACAGTTAATAAGTCGAATCTTTCGGAAAGTCCATATAAAAGTACAGGTTATAATCGTTGGTACGATTCGAACAATTACCCTATTAATACACCCCCTTGGGGAACTCTAACCGCCATCAATATGAACAATGGTAAGCGTATTTGGCAAATCCCGCTGGGAGAATATCCAGAACTTACAGCGAAGGGAATTCCTTTAACTGGCACTGATAATTATGGTGGACCAGCCGTTACGGCAGGAGGCCTACTATTCATTGCAGCTACAAAAGACCATCAATTTAGGGCAATTGACCGAAAAACAGGCAATATACTATGGAAAGTAATACTGCCAGCAGCAGGTTATGCTTCGCCAAGTGTTTATGAAGTTGGTGGAAAGCAATATGTAGTGATTGCGTGTGGTGGTGGTAAATTAAAGACTAAATCAAGTGATAAATATCTGGCATTTACATTACCCTAATCAAAACTCAAATTTTCCGTCTTTTTCAGTTTTTTTTATGATGCTAAAAATTTCTTTTTTGCCTTTCAGAGAAATCCTGCGAGAAACTTCAACTGCCGAGGTAAAGTAAGCGATTTTGGTAAAAAGCTCGCCCTGTCCAAAAAAGTCTTTTTGGGTGTTTAATTCAGTCAGCGGAATCGGAACGGGGCTCAGATAACTCAGCTCGGTTCGGTAATCAATATAGCGTTGTATAGAATCTTGACTACTTACAAAGCGATAATCAAGCATCAGAGCCAATCCTTCATCGAACCACGTTGGAATCTCTTTTTTGGTTTTCCACCAACCCAGTTTAGTCATAAGTTCGTCGTGGCACATTTCGTGGGCAATCACATCTGTATTTAGTCCATCTTGGTTTAAAATTATCCACGAACAAAGTGGTGTTCCGATACTAAAACCTGCACCTTCGGTGGTTTTGGCGTATTTTTGGTAAGTCATTGCGTTTTTGGTGAAAATAATTTTTGCTTGTCCGCTTTTACCTCCCCAAAAGGTTTTTATACGTTTTTCGGCATTTTCTACAAATTTTAATAATGAATCTTGCTGCATTTTCGATATCTTTTCTTCAACAAAAATATTGGGTTTTATTTCTTGAAAACTATCATATTCAACAAAAAAGCACCATAAAAACTGCGGAAAAAGCCATGCAAATAGCAAACCAAATGCAATTATTGTAAATATTGTTGATTTTAAAATTTTCATTTATTTTCTCTCTTTTTTTTGAACGAACAGCATGTTTGCCCTTTGGATGTAACAAAACCAGTATCTGCGAAGTTATGTTATTAATCGTTTATAACGTAACTTCGCACAAAAATTTTAATCTCACCATTTTAGATAATCATTAAATATGTACCCAATCATCCAACCAATTCACTCATATTTAGCTTTTGCAGCACTTGCTTTGTTGGCAGCAGCTACTATCAACGGAATCATTGGCTCGACAAGCGAGAAAAGTTTTGAAGATAATCATCTTAAAATCAACAAATTTGCTTTGATTGCTACGCATACAATGCTTATATTAGGTCTAATCTTATTGTTTGTTTCTCCAGGAGCTCAAGCAGCCTTTTCTAATATGAAACTAACAATGAAGGATAGTATTTTGAGAAAAGCTTACATAGAACACCCTACAACAAATATAATAGCCGTTGTTTTAATTACAATCGGTAATGTTCGTGTAAAGCGTGCGGTTGGTAATGGTCGCAAATTTAAGCAAACTGCTATTTTCTTTGGTTTAGCGTTGATTTTAATTCTTAGCCGTATTCCTTGGTCAACTTGGTTAGGTTGATATTTTTTTAGTCCACAGCTTAAAGTTGATATTCCACAGGGAGGACTACAGAGTTTTGGATGTTTACTATCTTTAGTACAAACTAAACATAATTAATTTTGGGGTAAACTCGTTTTGATTTTAAACCCGATGCAATATTTAACATGTTAAGACCATACCTTGGAAATATCGGACATATTTCTGTAATTATCTCTTTTGTAGCTGCCATTGTTTCTACTTTTGCATACTGGCAGGCTACTCGACCAGAGGTTTTAAAAGATAAGCAAGCAACTGACCAATGGCTCAAATTTGCTCGTAGAGCATTTTATGTGCATACTTCGGCTATTTTTATTATTTGTGCTTCACTGTTGAGCATTATATTCAATCATTATTTTGAATACCATTACGCTTGGGATAACTCTTCGTGGAGTTTGCCTATTGGATATGCCATTTCGTGTTTTTGGCAAGACCAAGAGGGTAGCTTTTTATTGTGGATGTTTTGGAATGTTGTTTTGGGTGTTTTGTTAATAAATACTACGCTTCGCAAAACTCGTAATGTTGGAATCGAAGCTCCAACGATGACGATTTTCGCTTTGGTGCAGGTTTTCTTGGCTTCGATGATTTTGGGTGTAGTGATTTGGGGAGATTTCAAGGTTGGAAGTTCGCCGTTTTTGACTTTAAGAGAATCAATGCCGAATATTCCAATTTGGAAAACAAACCCAAGTTTTGTACCTAAAGATGGTAATGGTCTGAATCCTTTACTGCAAAACTATTGGATGGTTATTCACCCTCCTACTCTGTTTTTGGGTTTTGCGATGACACTCGTTCCGTTTGCATTTTGTATGGCTGGCCTTTGGAAAAAACAATATACAGAATGGATAAAACCTGCATTACCTTGGACGTTGACAGCGGCGGTTGTTCTTGGAACAGGAATTATGATGGGCGGAATTTGGGCGTACGAAACCCTCAACTTTGGTGGATATTGGAATTGGGATCCAGTAGAAAATGCAGTTTATGTGCCATGGTTGGTTTTGGTTGGAAGTTTCCACACGATGCTTATGGCACGTAAAAATAGTACAGCTCTCAAATATACCATTATTTTGGTTATCGCTCAATTTGTATTGATTGTTTACTCAACGTTTTTAGCTCGAAGCGGTATTCTTGGCAATGCGTCGGTTCACTCATTTACTGACTTGGGGCTTTCGGGGCAGTTATTGATTTATTTACTAACTTTTATCATTGTTTCGGTAGTACTTTCTACAATTCGCTGGAAACATTTACCACAAGATGAAGCAGAAATCTCGACATTTTCTCGTGAATTTTGGGTATTTTCTGGAGTTTTGATGCTTTGCTTGGCGAGTTTTCAAGTAATTGTTACGACTTCAATTCCTGTTTATAATAAAATAGGTGAGATTTTTGGAGCAAAACTAAACATGGCTTTGCCAACTAATCAAATCGAACACTTCACGCAGTTTCAGATGTGGTTTTTTGTGCTGATTACGTCTCTTTCCGGCGTTGCTCAGTTTTTTTGGTGGAAACGTGTTCAGAAAAATAGCTTAAACAAGCTAATTAATCCACTTGTAATCAGCCTTTTAGCATCAGCTATAATCATAACTTTCGCTAAGGTAAATAACTGGAAATATATCATTTTATTGACCGCAGCGATGTTTAGTATTGCAGCCAATGGCAGTATTTTATTAGATATTCTGAAAGGAAAATTCAAAGTAGCTGGAGGTGCAATTACACACATTGGTTTGGCAGTGATGCTAATCGGAATCATGTTTTCTTCGGGCTACTCTAAAGTAGTTTCTTTGAATTTTTCAGGAGCAAAAATCTTTTCCAACGATAGTGATAACAAAGAAAATGCCTTATTATGGCTCAATCGACCGACTGAATTGAGTGAATTTTCGTTTACGTACAAAGGTCAGTTTGTTGATGTACGAAATGCACCGGGTTATATTGAGAAAAAATACGTTTGGCCTGTTCCTGGCAGTAATTACAAAGGTATTGCACGTGCCGACGTAGTGGATGGCGATAAAACGTATTTCAAACGTGGTGATACGCTCGAGTATGAAGCCGAAAACACCTATTTCCAGATTGAATACTCAGATAAAAACGGAAAGAAATTTAACCTTTACCCACGAGTACAAGACAATGAAAAAATGGGAACGGTACTTTCACCCGATATTAAGAAATTTTGGAACAAAGATATTTATGCTTTCGTTTCCGGACCGCCAGTTGCCGAAGATGAGCGTGATTGGAGTCGCCCAGAAGAATTTGCAGTAGCGGTTGGTGATACTTTTTTTGTCAATGACTACGTAGCAATTCTTGAAAATGTAGAAGGAATCAGGGAAGTTGATGGAATGCAATTGGCCGAAGGCGATGCAGCCGCACGTGCAACGGTTAAAGTTCTGGATAGAAACGTAGCCATAACAATGCGTCCAGTTTTTGCAATTCGAAACCGTGAAGTTTGGAGCAAACCCGAAGTGAATAACGAAATGGGACTTCGCTTACAACTATCTAAAATCGACCCTGTTTCGGGCAAATTTGCCTTTACAGTAAGTCGAGGTCAGCGAGAGTTTCTCGTGCTAAAAGCGACTGAGAAGCCACATATTAACCTTCTTTGGATAGGATTCTTTATGATAATTGTGGGTATCACAATAGCAGCAGTTCGTCGTTTTCAACTTGTAGCTGCTCAAGGATAAGATATTTATTAATTGTCATTAACATACTGATGCAAAAAAATCCCTTTTTGCTCTGTGCAAAAAGGGATTTTTTTGTGTTTACTTTTCTACGAAATAGCTAATAAATACTAAAATTTACACTTTTCTAAGATTCATTTTTATTTTAAAACAAAAAAATGAAGTTTAAATGACATTCGCATCAAAAACACCTGTCAGAATTTTCCCTTCACGCTTTATTTGCAACCAAACTCGGTAATGCCCAGGCTTGGGGAAGGCATAAGGAAATGTAACTTGGCCGCTATGGTGTCCATCGTTTTCGTGTTTCATATTTCCCATCAATAATTTATCACGTTCGGCCTCGGTCATGGTCTGAAGTTTTGCCAAAATATTATCAACACTATCTCTGAATTGCTTTCCATTATTCATGTTAGGGCGTTTATTACTTGTCTCGTCGATTCGTTTTTGCAAAACCTGCACAGCCGTTGACGAATATGTGCCATTGGGGTGCAAATGAATATACACACTTGCATCATCTTTAATAACGGCAACGTGACCCATCATGCCCAAATAAGTTTGCAATTCAGCAGGTTTTCCGTCAGGAGCAAGCACTGAAAATTCTAAATCATAAACTTTGCCAGCTATTAATTTTTGATTGGGTTTTTCTTCCCAAACAATGCTTGAGCCATCTTGCAGCTTGGTTTTTACGCCTGCTGTTCCACAAATCGTCATGCCTGAATTTTCTTGAAGTTTATACTCAACACCAAGACCATTAGTTATAACAAAAGTATCGTCTGAGTCTCCCGTGAGCGTTGGTATTATATTTACTTTTGGTGTTTGTGGAATTTCCACGGTATCAGTTATCGTATTTTGTAAGCTATGATAACGCAATACATCAGCAAAAATCAAATATTTTCCTGCGGGCATATCGGGCAACGGAGCTTCAAAAGTTAATGTATCTTTTCGAGAAGGATGCAAATGAGCAAATACTTCCATAGAGCCTACTTTTACCAAAAACATGTGCATTAGCTTTCCGTGGTCAGGAATGATAAAACTCATCGAACGGCCTTTAACCGAAATAGAATCTATCTTGAAGTTCAATATTCGCTGTCCGTCTCTAAAATTAATACTTGAGGTTGCAGTATAGGGGCGATAGATATTCCGTTGATAATCAGCCGTTTCGGCATTCCACCACATATTTCCTCCAAATAGTAATAATCCACAAAACGAAGCCCCAATCGTTGAGCCAACAATGCGTCGTTTCTTAGTCGAATTGTTTTCACTTTCTCCTACTTTCAACAAACTATCGCCCGTACTTGCTCCAATAATCGTAGTCATAATGCCTACTAAAAGCAAAGCCAAACCTGCCAAAATCCAACTCAATGAGCTAGGCAGTTGGCGTTGAGCGGTAGAAATTGCCGCAATCGGAATCAACACTTCGCCCTTCCCTCTTGCTCCTTCAATGACTACTTTCACACTGGCCGCACCATTTTCCATAAGCCAAATTTTTCCTTCATATTTACCTTCTTCGATCATAACCCCTTCGTCGGAACGAGGCGAACCTTCATCGCCAGTCCAATAATAAATCGGACTCATCTTTACACTTTTTATGTCGTTTCCATCGACCATCACCGACACTTTGGCAGTTCCCGGAATCACATCGGGTGGCTCAACATATACTTGAACGCTATAATTTCCGGCTTTTCCTTCATGCACAACGCCAGCACTACCAATGTGAGCAAAAGCAGAAAAAGAGATAAAAAATATTGAAATTACTTTAAAGAAAGTATTTTTTGATTTTATAAAATTCATTTTTTGATTTTTAAAAATACATTGAAAATTATCAGTGAAAAATATTCACTCATTCAGAACGGGCGGCGTTTCGCTTCACTCGTAGACTTACCTCTGCACCTGTTTCATCCAATTTCCCCAAGCAAGACCGATGCGTGTCGATATAAAACTAAAAATAAATGAAAGCGAAATACCTATTAGCCATTCATTCAAAGATTTTTTAGTCCAAGGGCCAAACTTGAACCGATATTCCCACTCGGCATCATTCTGGAACGACCAAGAATTACTTCCAAAAAACCAATTTCGTGCAAGCGGTGATTCGAGTAAAAATGCACCAAACGGATAATGCGTCAAGAATAAAATAAGCGTATATGCTCCCCCCAATATGAATGCTAATATCCAATCGTTTTTAGTCGAAAACTTATCTCTTAACCAATCAGTTACAAATGCTGGAATAAATAAAAGCATTGGAAAGCCGAGTGTTTGATAGGTACTGATTTTGTTATGAATAGGTCCCAAAAGAGGTTCAGCCGGCAAAAGTCTTAGCGTAGCATTAACAGCCCAGTGAAAAATCAAAAATATGACACATAGATAGGTAGTTCCCCATTTTTTGTTTGAAGCTCGACCGGCTGCAAACAAGATAAGTGGAAATGCTACACTGGCAACTTCATAAAACGATGGCTCGTGCATTTCCCAACGTCCCAAAGATTCAGAAAGGAATGTGAAAATAGAAGTGATTAGAAAAGCCGCCGTAAAAATAAACATCCATTGCAAACGGTTCGTGCGTTTAGTGTTTTCTTCGGCTGAAAGCGATGTTACGTTTTCACTACGATTCAAAAACGCCAAAACGGCTATCATTGCCCCCATTTGTACGCTCATCAAACCCAAAAGCAAAACTGCATGTGGTGGAGAAAGAATCTGCACATCCAGACCATAGGTATTATGCCACCAATCATCAAACGGTGCAGAAGTAATAGAAGCGATTCCGCCCCAAATACAGAAAAGTCCACCCAGTGAACTATAAAAAACACCCCAAAACTTCACCATTTTGCCTTTTTCGAGTTGATTTCCCCAAAAAGAAGTTTTCAGAACTTGATATCCAGAAAAAATACCCGTGGCAGCCGCTCCAATATAAGTTACAACGTGCGGAGCAGAAAACAGGCCATCACGACCAATACTCATGTGCCAAGCAATGTCCCACAAGATGCCGAGAATCACGCACATTGATGCAAACACACTCACATACACATAGAGTGGAATAGCCAGTAAAAGTTTTGAAGAGGATGAAAATTCTTTTTCGCTTGTAATAGACTGATTAATAGCCGTTTCCATAGATTATTGATTAGTTTGTATAATGATATTTCTATTGTTAGTTACTCGCAATCGAAGTTAAAATAAACCTAATTGTGATTGATTAGGTAAACTTCCCTCGTGTCGAAGTAACCATTCTTTTCGCCAAAGATCGCCGCCGTAGCCCACCAAACTTCCATCAGAGCCAATGACTCGGTGGCAGGGCAAAATTATAGTCAACGGATTATTACCATTGGCCGTACCAACTGCACGAATGGCTTTTTCGTTGCCAATTCTTCTTGAAAATTCAAGATACGAAATCGTTTTGCCGTAAGGAATAGTTTTGAGATATTCCCATACATTTCGTTGAAAATCAGTTCCTTGCGGCTGCATTGGCAAATCAAAATCTTTGAGTTTTCCTGCAAAATAAGCATCAAATTGTTTGATTGTCTCATCAATGATTGGCGAGTTTTCGGGCGTCTCTTCTAACTGACTACTTGGTTTCTTTTGAGCTTCTCGAAACAGCACATCCGTCAAGAAATCATCATTTGCTACAATTTCTAATACGCCAATAGGAGAACTATAGTGTTTGATGTATTGCATAAGTTTTGGACGTTGCTCATTCTATTTCAAATATACAAAAGAATATCTGAAAAACTTTTCTGATAATCAAACAGTTATAAATTAGTAGTTTTGTAATTTTGTTGTCTTATTTTAAATTTATGAATGACTCCGAAAATAATTCGGCAAATATATGGTAGTACCTTACAAAGAAAAAGATAGCAGCAAGCGGGAGCAAATCGCCGAAATGTTTGATAATGTTTCGCCTAAATATGATTTCTTGAACCATTTGCTCAGTGGTGGAATTGATTTTTGGTGGAGAAAAAAGGCTATTTCGATGTTGCTTGCCGAAAAACCACAATTGATTTTGGATATTGCAACGGGTACGGGCGATTTGGCCGTTGAAGCTGTGAAACAACTTAAACCCGAAAAAGTTATCGGCGTTGATATTTCGGAAGGGATGTTATCGTTTGGACGTGAGAAAATGAAGAAACTGGGTTTAGAAAACAAAATCGAACTTCAAACGGGCGATTCTGAGAATTTACAGTTTGAAAACAATACTTTCGATGCCGTTATCGTTTCTTTTGGAGTACGAAACTTTGAAAATCTTGAAAAAGGTCTGACCGATATGTGTCGAGTAACCAAATCAGGTGGAACGTGTATGGTCATGGAATTTTCAAATCCTAAAACTCCCGTTATAAAGCAATTATACAATTTTTATAATGCGACAATCCTCCCTTTCATAGGTAGATTAGTATCAAACGATAGCTCGGCTTATAGTTATTTGCCCGAATCGGTAAAGACATTTCCAGAAGGTGAAAATTTCTTGAAAGTGTTTGAAAAAGCAGGATTCCGACAGACAAAATGTATCCCGCTTACTTTTGGCGTTTGCTCAATTTATATTGGCAAAAAGCCATAATGTTGGCTCATGACTGTCAATAGCAGGAACAGTCCAACATAAGTAAGCTTATTTTTTGAAAATTTATGAAGAACGTCCCTTTTCTCAGATTATTTTTTAGTCTTTTTTTAGTATCATTGCTCACTCAAAGTGTGTTTGCTCAAGAAACTCGTCGCCATTTTCAGGCAGACTACGATGCAAAAACACTGAGATTCGGCTATTTTTTGGGATTACCAAGTACTTTTTACAACGTGAAGTTTAATAATTACTTTGTCAATAAAGATAATTATTATAGCATTACATCACCTTCTACTTTTGGACTTAAAATGGGAGGTTTGGCTAATTTTAGACTTAACGACTATTTTGATTTTAGGGTTTTACCTACGGTATCCATTTACGGAAGAAGATTAGAATATAAATACATAGACACTGCTTTACCAGCCACTGATCCAAATAAGTTAAATGAGAACACCGACTTACGAGAAACTGCTTGGTTTGAGCTTCCAGTAATGTTTAAATACAAATCTGAAAGACGGGGAAATGTAAGAATGTATCTTTTTGGCGGACTTCGTTATGGAGTTGAAACAAACCCTAATAGTAGAAGAAACAAATCGAAGTTTATCACAAAAACCAGTGATTTTAGTGTAGAATATGGCACTGGAATTGAGTTTTTTAGAGAATATTTCAAATTTGCTCCAGAAATTCATTTTTCGCACGGCATCAAAAATTTAGTTGACCCAGTCAATAACAAAAATACACCCCTGCAAGGCGTTGACCGTCTTACAACGCATACTGTTACACTTTATATATTGTTTGAATAATATTTTTGAATAGAGATTTGTAGAAACTTATAAAAGTTCTTTCAAACAAACTCAAATCTTTTGTCTTTTGACTCAAATCTCAAATGAAATACATCGCCATTTTCCTTATAAGACTTTACCAAGCAGGTATTTCGCCTTGGTTTCCGCCATCATGCCGGTACACACCTACATGTTCGCAATATTCGGTTGAAGCATTTCAAAAATATGGCTTTTTCAAAGGTTTTTGGCTGACTGCTAAACGCATCGCTCGTTGTGGCCCATGGAGCCATTCTCATGGCTACGACCCTGTTCCTTGATTGATTGTTACTTTTTACTCATAACAATCCATCCGATACTTTTTTATTATTAGAAGCCACGTACAAAAGATGAGAATTATTGATGAGAAATATGTTGGAAAATGATTTCGAGAAAACGTTTTTTCACGTATTACGGCAGACAAATCTCAATTTAAAACAGACATTAAGTATTGGTGCTTTGCATACAAAACATCATTTTGACAATATTTAGAGTAGTATTATCAGTGTAAAATTTAACTTTGTAGAAAATTTCAAAAAAATGATTACAAACTTACTTATTCGGATTACAACAAACATTGAGCAATCTGGAGGAAAACCTTGCATCAGAAATATGCGAATTCGAGTTTCTGATGTCTTAGA
This sequence comes from Emticicia agri, assembly GCA_945860265.1. Lineage (GTDB taxonomy): Bacteria > Bacteroidota > Bacteroidia > Cytophagales > Spirosomataceae > Emticicia > Emticicia agri_A. The sequence continues at coordinate 39,002 of CAMAQF010000008.1, forward strand.
TTTGTTGGCAAACGGAATTTCTCCCGAACAAATCGTAGCTGACGAGTTACCCGATTTAGAATTACAAGACATTTATGCTTGTTTTGCTTTTGCCTCGGTAAAACTAAACCATCCAATTTTGCAAGCTGCATGATTTTAATTTTGGATGCACATATTTAGCCAAGTCTTGTATAATAGATAAAAGAAAAGTTCTCAATTAACTGTTTTTCAGCCACTTTCTTAGGACTTCAAGAAGCAAACAACAGAATAATTTTTCTGGAAGCCAAACAACAAAATGCAATTATTATAAGCAAAGATGATGATTTTGTGAAGTTATTAGAACAACTTGGAAGTCCTCCTAAAATTATCTGGCTTATTAGCGGAAATAGTTCAAAGCAAAGATTAAAAGAAATTTTTGAACAACATCTTTTGGTTGCTCTCAAACTACTCGAAAACACCGATTTGGTAGAAATAACAGGGTTTTAAATAAGTATATAAATATAGTTTTCAATTAAAATAGCTCCCCTTTAGGAACTAAGGGTTTTTATGAACAATACCTATTATATCATAGATTTCGATAGCACTTTTACTAAGGTAGAAGGCCTTGACGAACTAGCAAATATTGCTTTGGCAGGAAGTGCTACACAGGAAAAAGTAGTTGCTCAAATCAGAAGTCTGACCGAGCAAGGCATGAATGGCGAAATTACTTTTTCGGAGGCACTCAGCCGACGAATTGAATTATTGAAAGCCAATGGTTCGCATATAAAGCAATTAGTTGACTTTCTGCATACACAAGTATCAGAATCATTTCAACGCAATGAAAAATTCTTGCGTGAATATGCCGACCGTATTTTGATTGTTTCGGGCGGTTTTAAAGAGTTTATCGTGCCAATCGTTACCTCGATGGGTATAAAAGAAGCGAACGTGTATGCCAATACTTTCGTTTTTGATGCTGAAGATAATATCATTGGTGTTGACCAAGATAATGTTTTGGCTCACGAAAAAGGTAAAGTAAAGTTATTAGGTTCATTGAATCTCGATGGTGATGTTTACGCCATTGGTGATGGCTATACCGACTACGAACTTCGTGCTTCGGGTCTGGCTAATCGTTTCTATGCATTTACGGAAAACGTTGAGCGTGAGAAAGTTACCTCAAAAGCTGACCAAATTGTGTCATCGTTGGATGAGTTTTTGTATCTGAATAAATTAACACGTAGCCAATCATATCCAAAAAGCCGTATCAAGGTTTTATTAATTGAAAATGTTCACTCGGTTGCTATTGAAGCATTCAAACTTGAAGGCTTTGATGTGGAAACGCACAAAGGTGCAATGGATGAGGAGGAGTTATCAGAAAAAATCAAAGGAGTTTCGATTTTGGGACTTCGCTCAAAAACTAATTTGACTAAAAAAGTCCTTGAAAATGCCGATAAACTAATTATAGTTGGTGCATTTTGTATCGGAACAAACCAAATAGACCTTAAAACTTGTACCGAAAAAGGCATTGCAATTTTCAATGCACCCTATAGCAATACTCGCTCGGTAGTAGAATTGGCCATCGGCGAAATGATTTTGTTGATTCGTAATGTATTTACCAAAAGCAACCAAATGCACGCTGGTAAATGGGATAAATCGGCCAATAATAGCTTTGAGGTTCGTGGCAAAAAACTCGGTTTGATTGGCTATGGACATATTGGAACGCAACTTTCGGTTATCGGCGAAGCTCTCGGTATGGAAATCTACTTCTACGATATTGTAGATAAAATGCCAATCGGAAATGCAAAGAAATGCCGCTCTTTGGAAGAAGTTTTACGCGTTTCGGATGTGGTAAGTATGCATATTGACGGCCGTAAAGAAAACACCAATGTTTTTGGCAAACGTGAGTTTGAAATGATGAAAGACGGCGTTATTTTTATGAATCTTGCTCGTGGACACGTAGTTGAAGTACCAGCTTTGGTGGAAGCCATCAAATCGGGCAAAGTTGGCGGTGCCGGTATCGACGTATTCCCGTATGAACCAAAAACCAACAGCGAACCATTCGAGAATGAATTACGTGGTTTACCAAACGTAATCCTTACGCCACACATCGGCGGTAGCACCGAAGAAGCTCAAGAAGGAATCGGACTTTATGTACCAGAGCGTTTGCTCGAATACATGAATAATGGTAGCACAACGGGCAGCGTAAATTTCCCAGAAGTACAATTGCCATTGCTTCGTGATTCGCACCGTTTATTACACATTCACCAAAATGTACCAGGCATTTTGGCGAAAATCAATAATATTTTTGCGAAACACCATATCAATATTATTGGTCAGTATTTGAAAACCAACGAAACGATTGGTTATGTAATTATGGATATTAGTAAAGGCTATACCAACGAGTTTATCCAAGAAATCAAAGATATAGACGAAACAATTCGTTTCAGAATGTTGTATTGATATTTTTCGCAAACATTGTATCGATTTTCAAAATACTATGTTTTAATAAAAATTGATATATTTGTTAATAGTAACAAGATATAACATGGCGTCATCAAAAAAAAATATCGAAGAAATTAAAGCCTTATTTCCTAATGAATGGGTTTTAATTGGAAATCCTAAAATGGACGAGGCCGAATTAAATGTCTTGTCTGGAATTCCAATTTTACACAGCAAAGATAAAAAAGAAGTATGTTATCTAGGTAAAAGTAAAACAAGCGATTTCAATACTATTACAGTTATTTATACAGGTTCATTTCAACCTGTAAGAACAATGACTGGCATTTTTAATAGTAAGAAAAAATGAAATTTAGTTTTGAAAGAATGGTTGATGGTGGGCTAATTATTGTAGGCTTAACATTGGATAAAAAGAGCAAACTAAGAATGATTTTAGATACAGGTTGCTCAAATACGACTATTGATAGTAACGCTTTATACTTATCGGGTTACGAACTAAAAGATGCTGTAGAAATTGTAGAAATCGAAACGGCAAATGGAATCGTAGAGTCGGAAGTTTTTGAAGTAAACCAAATAAAATCAATCGGAATTCTAAAAAGCAAGTTTAAAATCCAAGTTTATGATTTTTTAGCTCATTGCATTTTTTCAAATTACGATGGTCTTATTGGGCTAGATTTTTTGGAAGGAACTAAATTTTGTATTGATACCAATTTAAATGAGATAACAATTACTGCAAAATAAAATATATAATCACTATTTTAAAGAAATCCACTTCACTGCTCAGTAAAGTGGATTTCTTTATTTATAAAACCTCTTACCAAAACTTCACTCCCGACAACCTACTGATTTCGAGTTTAGCCAATAAAGCCTGATAATCATATTGTAATAAATTAAATTTTGCTTCTTCTAAACCTGTCTCGGCTGATTGAATTTCGAGCGGTGTACTTACGCCATTAACTAATCTATTTTTAGCCAATTTCAAACTATACTCAGCTTGAAAAATATTACTTGTAGCCAATTCTTTTTTCTGATTCGCTACTTTTATATCATTATAAGCATTTTCAAGGTCACGGCTTATCTGTATTTTCTGCGACTCCGTTCCATGCTTCGCTGCATCAAGGTTTATTTTAGCAATTTGCGTGTTATATTCTCCACGTTTTCCTGTATAAATCGGCATTGAAAGTTTTACACCTATCAATGAGTTTGGTCTTAAAATAGCAATATCAGGCAAATAACCATTACGCACACCAAGCGAAGCATTAGCAGCTAACGTTGGTAAACTACTCATGCTCGAAATTTTCACTTCTTGAGCCAAAACACTTTCTTTTATAAGCAAGCTTTTCAAATCAATGTTGTTTACAATCGCCTCATTATAAGCACTTTGCATGTCTGGCTTTCCATAGGCAAATTGTAACTCGGCATTAGCGGTGATTAATTTTCTTGCATCAGAACCAATCAACGAACTCAAAAAAATGTATTGTCTTTCAAGTTGGCCTTGTAGGTCTATCACTCGCATTTCGGCATTATTGTAGCGTACTTGCACCTGTACAGCATCATATTCAAGTGCATCGCCACTTTTTATACGGTCGGTAATAATTTTGCCGTTCTCTTGCACCAATTTCACTTGGTCTTGCTGCACTAAGATGGCTTTCTGTAAGTATATAATGCTAAAATATAATTGTGAAACTTGATAAGCCAAGGTATGTTTCAGTGTTTCAATTCCACCTGTTTGTTGCTGAATTTCAAGAACTGTTTTCTTTACACTTTCCTTAAATCTTCCCCAGTCATAAATCACATAAGACGCTGCAATACTAGCATTGTAATTATTATGCGGCTGAAATTGAATGATGCGAGGTTCGCCATTAACTGGCAAAGTAGCCTTTGCGATTGGGTCAACTCTTGCGTAGCTCACATCGCCACTTACCTGCGGTTTAAGGCCAGTTTCTTGAACTTTGATTCTGTAATCTCCAACGCCGAGTAATTGCTGCTGCTCTTTTACCCTTGGCGAATAATCGATGGCTTGATTGATAAATTTAGAAAGTACTTGCTCGCTACTCTGTGCAAGCACTTCGTTACCTAGAAACAAGCAAACAATGATGAATATTTTATTGATTTTCATTTTTTTAGTTTCGATATTTAAAACAAAGACTAGAGATAAAACTCTCATAATCAATGTCTAAAATTGATAATTGTATTAGTGTGATTCGGCTGCTGCTTTGGTTGCAGCCGCAATTTGGTCGGGCGATTTTTTCTTAGTTTTTAATAGTACCACCAATGGTAAAACACACAAGAAAAATATGGCAATAATTCTAAAAGTGTCTAAATATGCCAGATAGTACGATTGTTTGTCGAGCATCAATTCCAACTGTCGATACGCTTGCTTAGAGGCTAAAGCTATATCACCCGAGCGAGATAAAAATCCCATTTTGATGGCATTGAATTTTTCGAGAAACAACGGATTATTGGGCGTGTAATTAGCCACCAAGTCAGTGCGGTGTTGGGCATATTGAATTGTAATGTAGTTATTGGCCAATGCAATACCGAATGCTCCTCCAAGCTGACGAATCATGTTGGTAAGCGAAATGCCTGAACCAAATTCGCTTGGTTTTAAACCAGCCACCGAGGCATTGATAAGTGGTAATTGTAGCAAAACTGTGCCTAAACCACGTAAAAGTTGTATCGGATAAAAATCCCAACGCCCCATGTCGGCGGTTGCTGTTCCGCTATAAAAACCGAAGAAAGCAAAAATCAAAAGCCCAGCCACAACAAATGGTATCGGTGATGCCCCTTCCGACATTCGTTTGCCTAAAATCGGAAAGAGTGGTAAAATCGTAAGTGTCGGAAAGAACAATGATAGCCCGGTCTCGTAAGGAGTAAAACCATTGATACGCTGCACCATTAATGGGTAAACGAAAACCGATGTAAACAAACCAAAGCCAGAAACTAATACGAAAATCGACGAAAAAGCGAAGTTTCGATTAGCAAAAACTCTTAAGTTTACTACTGGATGGTCGGTGTTTAGCTCTCGACTGATAAATCCTACTATTCCGAGTGCCGCAAATAAAGCTATTATCGAAATCTCTCTCGACTGAAACCAGTCTTTCGACTCCCCTTTTTCAAGAATATATTGCAATGAGCCAATACCAATAATCAACAATATAATTCCGAAGTAATCAATCTTTATACTAGCTTTATTTTTCCCTTCACCTTCATTTCGTGGTATGTATAAAACCGTCAGAATTGTAGCAATTATACAAATTGGCACATTGATATAAAAAATATCTCCCCAAGTAAAGTTATCGACGATGTATCCTCCCACACTTGGTCCGAGTGTGGGTCCGAGTACGATTCCCATTCCGAAAAGCCCCGAAGCCATGCCTCGTTCTTTACCCGGAAAAGCATCAAACAAAATGGATTGTGAGGTAGAAAGCAAAGCTCCTCCACCTATTCCTTGAATAAATCTCCAAAAAACAAGCTCCCATAATGTATCAGAGTTTCCACACAAATACGACGCAATACCAAACAAAATCATTGATGCCAAATAATAGTTTTTTCGACCAAAATATTCGGCCAAAAAACCTGTCATCGGAATCACGATTACGTTTGCAATGGCATAAGACGTAATCACCCAAGCTATATCTTCAATTGTTGCCCCCAACGAACCCGCAATCTGATTTAGAGCTACATTGACAATCGTTGTGTCGAGTAGCTCCATCACGGCGGCCGTTATGGTTGTCAGTACAATTATGAATCGTGCTGCACCGATGGGCTTTTTTGTATTTTCTGTATTTTCCATAAACATCAACCCTGCAATTTCCCGCAGTTAAGGGTTTATTCTTCATAAGCCCTTACATTACTTAATTTTCACCTCAACCTCCAAACTCATGCCTGCACGTAGTTTATCACGCAATTTTTCAACACCCTCAATAGCAATCTTTACTGGAATTTTCTGTGTAACTTTCACGAAGTTTCCACTTGCATTATCTGGCGGAAGAAGAGCATATTTTGCACCAGTTGCATCAGAAAAGTCAGCGATTTTTCCTTTCAATTCCATATCAGGGAAAGCATCTAATTTAAGATTGACTTCTTGTCCAACCGCCAAACGGCTTATTTGCGTTTCTTTAAAATTGGCAACTACCCAATAAAGTGAATCTTGCACGATAGTTGCCAAGGTTTGCCCTGGCTGAATAAACTGACCAGGCTCAACACTCTTACGACCAATCTTGCCATTTTCAGATGCATAAACTTTTGAATAAGTTAGCTTTAGTTTTTGTTGCTCAATTTTTACTCTTTGAACTGCCAAAGCTGCTTCCGCTTTATGTAAATTTGAAGAAAGCACTTCAATACGAGATTTTGAGGCCATCCAATCTTGATTTTGGCTATCGTATTGAGCAATAAAAACCTCCAAATTAGATTTACTATCATCGATTTGACGTTTTGTAATGGCATTATCAGCAAATAATTTTGTATCACGCTCAGCATCTTTTTGAGCTTTTTCTTTTCGTAAAGCCGTTGTTTTTAGACCAGATTCGGCGGCAGCAATAGTCATATTTGCATTTTTGATGCTTGCTGTTGCACTTTCTAAATCAGTGAGCATTTGTTGGTACATTGCTTCCATTTCAACCAATGCCAAAAGTTGTTCACTATCATCAATATCAACCAATAATTGACCTTTCTTTACTTGCTCAAAATCTTTCATGTTCACGGCATTTACATAACCGCCCACCCTTGGCACAACCGGCACTGTGTAGGTTTCAATTTGTGCATTATCAGTGGTTTCGTAAATCTGATTGTACTCATATTTATTATAAGCGTAGATAGCAGCACTTATCACGATTAATAATAAGATGATGCGTGGAATGTAATTTTTAAACGATTTTTTAGGCAAATTTTCCATATTTTATTCAGTTTCTTGCGTTTGCTTTAGTTTTTAGCTCTTGGGTTTGATATTTTAATTTTAAGGTTACAAAGTAAACTAAGTTTACTAATTTAGTCAAGTAAGTTGACAATTATTTTTTTTATATTTGCTTTGTAGTATATTTATATTTTAATCAGAATTTAATGTAGAGAATTGGGCCCTGCCTGATTAGTTTCACGATTAGCAATGAACGAAGAATTACTGGCAGAAGTAGCCAAAATGAAAGCCAATAAAGAAAGATTGATGGGCAAGCTTCTCAACAAAACCTATCGCTACATGAGCGATTTGGCGGGCGATTATCTAAAAGGCATCGGCTACGAAAACTTTCGTGTGGGACATATTGTAGCTTTGGTAAACATCGAAGTAGAAGGAACCAGCATCAATACCTTAGCAGCATGTGCGGGCATGACCAAGCAAGGAATGAGTAAACTAGTCAAAGAATTGCAAGAACAAGGATTTGTGTTGGTAGAAAAAGACCCATCGGACGCACGTGCTTTGATAGTAAAATATACCGAAAAGGGCTTACAAGCCATGATTGACTGGCGAAAATGCACAAATTACATTAATCAAAAGTTTGGAGAAGTGCTTGGTGAAAACAAACTTGAAACTCTAAAAGACCTTTTGAGTGAGTTGGTGCATGAATACGAAAATAATTATGCGATAAGTTCAAAAAATCCTTTGAATCACATAATGTTGCAAGCCAAATGGACGACGGTCAAATAATTCGAGACTTGTGATGGGTGCATCGCCAAAAATTGATAAATTCGCAGAGTTTTTAAAAGATGCTCATTTATGTCTGTTACCGAAATCATTATTTTAGTGATAGTTTCATACGTCATTATTTGTTTAGTGGCCTACAAAGTACAGGAGTATTTTATTTTTAAACCCGAAAAGCTGTCGCAAGACTTTGAGTTTCGGTATGATAACCATTTTGAAGAGTTATTCCTTGATATGCCCGATGGAGCAAAAATCAACGGACTGCTTTTTTATGATGTAGGCGAAGAAACTCGAGGCTTAGTTATTTATTTTCATGGAAATACTCGTAGCATTAAAGGATGGGCAAAATATGCCAAAGATTTTATCTCGCACGATTATGATGTGTTGATGATAGATTATCGAGGTTTTGGAAAAAGTACTGGTAAACGACACGAAGAACGAATGTATGAAGACTCGCAAGTGGTTTATCATAAGATGCTTACGAAAGGTTATAACGAAAAAAACATTGTGATTTATGGGCGTTCACTTGGTTCAGGATTTGCTTGTAAACTGGCTTCCAAGAATCACCCAAAAACCTTGATTCTTGATGCTCCGTATTATAGTTTTTCGCAGTTGACCAATCGCTTTTTGCCATTTTTACCAGTTACTATGATTTTGCGGTTTTCTATCCGAACCGACCAATATATCAAGTTTGTTAAGTGTCCGATTTACATCATTCATGGCACAAAAGATTTATTGATACCGTTTCGTTCGAGTGTAAAGTTGGCAAAACTCGTCCCACAGAAAACCCGTTTAATACCAATTTACGGTGGCGGACACAATAATTTACCATCATTTCCCGAATATCACACACATCTCGAAGAAATATTACTCGATAGATTCGATTTGATTTTTGATAAACACCTTTTAAATTGACGAATTACGATTGACGAATTATAAATTAAAAATCTGCAAACTATTCGTAAATCGTAATTCGTAAATCGTAATTTTTTAACTATTATCCATTAATTTTCCGTGTTTAAATTAAAATACCTTCAAATTGCCCTTACGATTTACGTTGTTCTGATTGCAGGCTTAGTACTTTTTCAGCGATTTATTCTTTTACACCCAAAAAAACTGGCAAAAGATTATCTATATGAATTTCCGAAAGCCGAAGAGTTTTATGTAGTAGTAGCCCCTGAGGTAAAACTAAATGCTCTTAGATTTGCATCAGAAGATAGTGTTTCGAAAGGCGTAGTACTTTATTATCACGGCAATGCCGATAATTTGGCTCGTTGGGGCGAATATGCTTCCGAATTTACAAAGCGTGGCTACGACGTAGTGATGTACGATTACCGAGGTTTTGGTAAAAGTGATGGGCGTCTGGATGAACAAAATTTCATATTTGATGCCCAATATATTTTCGATGATTTGAGTCGTCGCTATAATCCCGATAAAATCGTACTTTATGGGCGTTCGTTTGGTTGTGGAGCAGCCATTAAGGTAGCTTCGACTAATCCAGTAAAAATGTTAATTCTCGAAACCCCTTATTATAGTTTGCCCGATGCAGCTTTTAGTCGTTTTCCGATTTTTCCGTTTAAATACGTTTCAGAATTTAAATTAAATGCCTATGAATGGCTGCCAAAAGTGCATTGTGATGTTCACGTTTTTCATGGTACCGATGATGAAATCATTCCTTACAAACAAAGCGTAAAGCTTCTCGAATCGGCAAATAAAAACAATGACAAAACCCTCATTACATTACAGGGGGGGCATCATCGAGGTCTTGATAAATTTAAGGAGTATCAGACTAAATTAGATGAAATTTTGGCTAATTAAGTCTGAAAAAATCATCGTCGGTTTAAGAAAATCACTTAAAACACACATTCATCATAAACTCTTTCTACGAATGGTGTAGAAAGGGTTTTTTATTTTTATTTGCTTTTTATCAAGCAAAAGTGCAGCTGCGGTTCGGCCCATTGTTTCAAAATCGGTCGTTATAACCGTGATTTCCAATAACTCTTTTAGGGTGGTTTCGTTGAACGAGATGACACCAATATCTTCCCCCAGTTTTAAGTTCAACTGACGGGTTTTCTTTACCAACTCGGCCAAATCAGTTTCTTCAACCACTAAGTAAGCTGTTCCAAAATATAAAACTTCTTCGAGTGCGTTTTCTTTAATTTGAAAATCAAGTCCAAAATTCATACAAAACTGACGAAAACCATGCACAATATCACTTGGATAATTTCCATCACTTGGAAAAACCAACACCATTCGGCTATATTTTTCGAGTAAATCACGAAGTTCGTCCAGAGCATCAAATATATCTTTTTCAAAATCCTGATAAACGCTCAAACACGGTTTTATGTATTCGGGCAAATCTTTATCCAGCAAAATGAGTTCTTCCGAAGGGATTTTTTCTAAAGTTTTCAAGGCTAGAGTTTTATCGTTTTCGGGGAAGAAATGCGGCATAACTACGTAGTAATTATACTTTCCGATAGTATTTTCTATGATTTCGGCGAAAATCTTGGCATCGTAATGATGAATCTGTAAATCAACGCTTGCCTTATTACCTAAAACTTTCAAAAAAGCATAATATATCAGTTTTTTATAAGAACTTAACTTATTGAAAACCAACAAGATACGCATCTTATTATTATCAGTTCGGTTTACATAAAAACCCTTACCCTGCACCGAAGAAATAAAGCCTCGCTCTTTAAGCTCGCGGTATGCTTTCTCAACGGTATCACGAGCCAAGTAGTATTCTTCGCTTAGTTCGCTAATTGATGGAAGCTGTTCGTCTTTTTTCAGAACCGCCCGCTCAATATCAGCAACGATTGACTGTACAATTTGCTTATACTTGGGGGTTTTATCGTTGGGATTGAATTGTAGTTTATACATTTTTTTAATGTCGTTATTGCTGAAACTTTCTCAACATTTTGATGCAAACTTATCCATCAGGGATTTTCTGAAAGTCTATCGTTTTCAAATAATGGTTAAGTAAAAGTAATAATTATTCATCTTACAAACTAAGTTTTTATTTCGTCCTCGTATTACTTCTGCATGAGCAGTTTTTAAGGCAAATTCTTTTAAGTCTGAGATATTTTCTAATATTTAAATATTATTAATAATCATAACGTCTTCAAAAAATCTGAGAACTGCGGTGTTTTCATTATCGCCTTTGAGCCGGCATATAAACCCCTTACTTTGTTCGGCAAGGGCATTTATTTCGTCGAGATGTGCTACGAAATCAGCCAGTAATGGCCTATAAATCTGTTCTAATAGTTTGGAGATATTTACTTAGGAGAGATGAAATTTTTGTGTTTTACTCTATAGAAAATAAACCTGCAAGGTATTTTTCAAGGCCTTGCAGGTTTTTGATGCTTCAAAAAATTAATTCAAATCCAATTCCACTTGAATCGACTTCACCTTTTCTTTTAAAGCCTCTAAAGTAGCATCAAATTCGTCTTTTTTATTCAATTTGGCTCTTACGCCTATGTAAAACTTGATTTTTGGCTCAGTTCCAGACGGGCGACAGGTAAATTTGGTCCCATCGGCCGTAAAAAATTGAAGCACATTCGATGCTTCGATACCCATTTCCCCAGCTGGAATGGCTTTTTCTTCGTTAGTTTTTAAATCTTTTGTAATAAGAGATCTATAATCATCTGTGCGAATTATTTTCGATCCTGCCAATGATTTTGGTGGTTTCGCTCTAAAATCAAGCATCATTTGTTGTATTTCTTCTGCTCCAGTTTTTCCTTTCCTAGTTAATGAAATCAAACCTTCATAGTAGAAACCATTCTTTTGGTACATTTCGGCCAAGAAATCAAATAATGTTAAACCTTCGTTTTTAGAAAACGCAGTTAGTTCGGCAATCATTGCACAGCTTGCAATCGCATCTTTATCGCGTACTTTATCGCCAATCAAATAACCATAACTTTCTTCTCCACCGCCAATAAAGGTTTGTTTTCCTTCTAACTCTCTGATTACTTGAGCAATATATTTGAAGCCTGTAAGCGTATTATAGCAATTTACCCCTGCTTTTGCTGCCATTTCGTCAATCAAATCGGTTGTTACTATTGTTTTCGCTACAAACTCATTTCCGCTTAGTTTTTTTGCTTTTTTCCATGCTTTTAGTAAATAATATATTATCAAACTTGCTGCTTGGTTTCCATTTAATAATTGCCATTCTCCTTTTGGGTCTTTTACTGCCATTCCCACACGGTCGGCATCAGGGTCGGTTGCTATTACCAAATCAGCATTGATTTCTCTCGCTTTTTTCAAAGCCAAACTCATTGCCTCTTTTTCTTCGGGGTTTGGATAAACTACCGTAGGGAAATTTCCATCGGGCGTGGCTTGCTCCTCTACTATATGAACATTCGTAAAACCCAGTTGTGCCAAAGCCTTCGGCACCATAGTAATACCAGTTCCGTGAATTGGAGAAAAAACAATGCTTAAATCTGATTGCTTTTTTATCATTCTTGGATTCACGCATATACTTTTTACAGCTTTCAAATAAGCCTTATCAAGTACTTCACCAATCATCTTGATGCGTTTCTTTACGCCTTTAAACTTAATATCTTTTACATTCGTAATAGCGTTAACTTCGGCCACAATATTTTTATCGTGTGGAGCAACAACCTGCGAACCATCTACCCAATAGACTTTATAACCGTTGTATTCACGTGGGTTATGCGATGCCGTGATAACTATACCACTTTGGCAACCCAACTGACGCACCGTAAACGAAAGCTGTGGTGTAGGGCGAAGCTCTTTATAAAGATAAACCGTAATACCATTTGCCGAAAGAATATCGGCAGCTACGCGAGCAAACTCTGGTGAAAAATTACGGCTATCGTGTGCAATAGCTACTTTTATTTCTTGTCCAGCGAAGGTTTTGTTGAGGTAGTTTGCCAAACCTTGAGTAGCTGCACCAACCGTATATTTATTCATACGATTAGACCCAACACCTATTTCGCCACGCATACCGCCTGTACCAAACTCTAAGTTTTTGTAGAAAGAATCAGTAAGCTGAGAACTATTTCCTTCATCTATTAGTTGCTGAATACTGGTTTTTGTATCATCATCATATTTGCCTTTTAGCCAAGTTTTGATGTTTTTTTCTGCTGTTGTATCTAATTTAAGTGATTTTAGCATAACTAAATATCTATAGTTGAATATTTATATATAAAGATTTGAACAAATTAAAGCAAGTTTTTGATGTTTTTCAAGGATATCGAATATTATACATATACTTTATCAAAAATTACCCCAAAAATGCCAGTTCCAGCGTCTGGCATCATATTTTACAATTATCGCGTAGTGCTTTCAAATATATTTTATGCAGATAACTATTGTTTTACGGAAAGTCTAGATTCTCAAAAACTACTCATTATCAAATTTAATCTTAGAAACGTCAAGAAATTAAAAATAAAAAAATTTTAATTTATCAATTTTATCATAGAAATTTATGTTTTAACTTTAAACCAAACTCTAAAACAAGAATCAAACATGAAAATGTCATTAAAACCATTATTTGTTTTTTTTGTAGGATTATCACTGGCTTCGTGTGTTGCAAAAAAGAAATTGACAGCTTTACAATCTCAATATGACAAAGCCCAAGTCGATTTAGTAAAATGTGGTGATAACGTGCAAGACTACAAAGATAAACTTGAGCGTATGAGCAAATTGCAGCAAGAAAGCGAAGCTCAGAAAAACGCAACCCTTTCGACTGTGCAACAACGTGACCAAAAAATCAATGACTTGAACGACCAAGTTTTAGATTTGAGAAAACTGCGTGATAAACAAATGGAGCAAGTAGGTAATCTGACTGTACTTTCAAAAACAGCCAACGATAATATCGACAAAACGCTATCGCAATTAGCTAATAAAGACAAGTACATCAATTTACTCCAAGCTGCTCGCACAAAAGCAGATTCTATCAATTTGGCTTTGGCCGTGAATCTAAAAAGTACGCTCAACAATGGCCTCGACGACCAAGATGTAGAAGTAAAAGTTGATAAAACTGTGGTAATGATTAATATATCGGACAAAATGTTGTTTAGCACAGGAAGTTCGAAAATCTCATCAAATGCCAATAATATTTTAGGGAAAATTGCACAAATCATTAAATCAAGACCAGAATTAGAAGTAATGGTTGAGGGTTATACCGACAATGTAGCAATCAATACAGATTGTATAACTGACAACTGGGATTTGAGCACAAAGCGTGCAACATCCGTAATACGAATATTACAACAAAATTTTGGCATTGATCCAAATAAATTGATAGCGGCTGGTAGAGGTGAATTCAACGCTCTAACGAGCAATGATTCGGCAGAAGGACGTGCTACAAATCGCCGTACACGCATAATCTTGATGCCAAAAATCGATCAATTCTATGATTTATTGAATCCCGATAAGAAATAATTTTAATCCATAATCAATCGGTGGCAATTCCTAAAAGGCAAACGAGGTGAATATTTTAAAAAATCTCACCTCGTTTCATTTTCAAAACTTCATATATCAATCTTCTCGCATACGCTCACGGGTTACGTCTCGTTCTTTGATGCTATCTCGTTTATCGAATAATTTCTTACCTTTTGCCAAAGCAATATCTAATTTGGCAAAACCACCATCATTAATAAAAAGTCTTGTTGGAATTACAGTTAAGCCTTTATCAGTCAACTTATTAGCCAGTTTTTTCAGCTCTTTTTTCTTTAATAAAAGTTTTCTATCACGTAACGGAGTATGGTTGTAGTGCGTGCCTTGTTCGTATTTCGATATATTTAAATTTTTTACAAACAATTCTTCTTTATCGAAATAACAGTAGGCATCTACCATACTGAATTTATTTAATCGTATAGATTTTATTTCAGTACCAGTCAAGACCATTCCAGCCGAATATTTATCCAAAAAGAAAAATTCAAAACTTGCCTTTTTATTAGTTACATCTACTTTTTTTGCTGCTTTTTCTGCCATTTTTTTGCTTTCTATAAAAACCTTCTGCCTCTATACTTTTAGTGCCTTTGTGCGTATTTATCACAAAGTTACAAATAAAAAAATCCCTACCTCAAAAATAGTGGTAGGGATTCCGACTTACGTGCTTTCCTAATAATCCATGTATAATCTCTATAATTGGATTCGACTCTAAAATGAGAATTTTTTTGAAAATTCTCGAATTGGAATTCCCGATTCAGGTAACTTCTCAGAGCAAAGATAAATATTTTTAGAATAAAAAAAAGGTTGTTTTATTTTTCTTATCTAAAATGGGTATCTCTAAAATGGGTATCAAAAAACTTCATTTTAACTTTACTTTACAGAAAACTTTACTTTGAATACTTAATTAAATCTCAAATATTTTCTGTTTTTGAACTTAAAAAAACAAATTTTCTTTAGTGTATTAATCTATATGGCCGCTTAATTGCTATTTTACGACAATACTTTTTTTAAACTAAAAGTGTGCCAAACTTTCCAAAGATTTGATTAAACGGCATGTTTATGCTACAAACAATTAATAATCAACAAATAGATCTTAAAAAAGGTGTCAAACTTTCATGCCGTTAAAAAAAAATCTTGTAAGCTCCAAATCAGTAGTTCTTAATTTGCTAGAAATTTGGATTTTTCATTTATTTTTCGTATTTTTAATAAAAATTGTGATCAACTGAAAGAAACTTTTGATTGCGATATATAGTTTTTATAAGTAAATAAATTTTTTAGTCAATTGTTCAAAGCACCCGTTTTTTCCACAGCAACGCAGCAAGAAACTGCAATTTTAGTTGGTCTCATCACGCAGAAGCAAAATGCTGAACGAACCAAAGAGTATCTAGATGAATTAGAATTTTTAGCCACAACAGCAGGCGTAATCACCAAAAGAGCCTTTACGCAACGACTCGAACGTGCTGACCCTAAAACTTTTGTAGGAAAAGGCAAATTAGAAGAAATAAGAATTTGGCTCATTGAAAACCCAGTCGATAGTATTATTTTCGATGATGACCTCACGTCTCCGCAAGTCCGAAACCTCGAACTCACATTTCCAGAAATCAAGATTCTTGACCGTAGCTTGCTGATTTTGAATATATTTTCGCAACGAGCTCAAACCGACCAAGCAAAGCGACAAGTCGAGCTCGCACAATATCAATATATGTTGCCTCGCCTTACCCGTATGTGGTCGCACCTTAGCCGACAAAAGGGTGGTATAGGTATGCGTGGGCCTGGTGAAAAAGAGTTGGAAACTGATAAACGTATCGTAAAAGACCGCATTGCGTTTTTGAAAGATAAACTTGAAAAGATTGATAAGCAGAGTTTTACACGTCGAAAAGAACGTGACCAACTCGTACGCGTGGCTTTAGTAGGTTATACGAACGTTGGAAAATCGACTTTGATGCGTCGTTTGGCAAAAGCTGATGTTTTTGCTGAAAACAAACTCTTCGCCACAATCGACTCAACAGTAAGAAAGGTAGTTTTAGGAAATATTCCATTTTTGCTAACTGATACCGTTGGCTTTATCCGAAAACTCCCAACACAATTAATTGAGTCGTTTAAATCAACTTTGGACGAAATTCGTGATGCCGATATTTTGGTTCACGTAGTTGATATTTCGCATTCATCATTTGAAGAACAAATCGAGGTTGTAAACGTAACTTTGGCAGAAATCGAAGCATCTGAAAAATCAATGGTTCTAGTTTTTAATAAACTTGACCTCTTCAAGCCAGAATCTGAAGAGAACCTCGACGAACATCTCGAAACTATCACCGAAGATGATTTACAGAGAAACCTTGACAAACTAAAAAATAGTTACCTCAAAAAAAACACAGAAAATGTTGTATTTATTTCGGCCGAACACAAAGAAAACTTAGGCGAATTACGCAAGGTTCTGATGAATAAGATTCAAGAAAAACATTTCTTGATTTATCCGAATTGGGATCCAACCCAAAACCCAATGTATGATTGGCAGGGGGTTGAGCAAGAATGATTAAACAAATTATGGCAAAAGACAAACAAAAATCATATTATGACCAACTGAAAGCTGAAATATTAGCTTTTTTGTCGGTTAATCTCGAAAAACCATACACACTACAAGACATAATTATACATTATGATGTAAAAAGTAAGCAAGAAAAAGCCCTTTACGGAATGATGATTGAAGCTCTTTTAGAGGAAGGAAAAATACATCAAACCGAAAAAGGAAAATATACTGTTGACGTAAACGCAAACGCAGTTATTGGTCGACTCGACCACGTAAATTCAAAATTTGGCTTTATCAGATACGACAACACTAAGCCAGACATTTGGGTGAGTGCCGACGACATGAATGGAGCAATTGATGGCGATTTGGTAAAGGCAACAACCTACGGAGAATTTTATAAGAAAAACGGAAATCCCGAAGGGTGTATCATCGATATTATTGAGCGTGGCAGAATAGAACTAGTTGGAAAAATTCAGGTTTTTGGCAATTATGCCGTCGTTCGTCCCGACCATAAGAATCTTCACGATGATATTTTTATTCCAAAAGATAAAATCAATGGTGCAACGAAAGACGATTTGGTTATCGTGAAAATCGTTGAATATCCAACCAAAATTCAACAAGGTGTTGGAGAAATTACCGAAATTTTAGGAAAATCGGGTGATAATAATGCAGAAATGCATGCAATTTTGGCCGAATTTGGTTTACCAATCAGATTTGACAAAGCCATTGAAGCTGAAGCAGCGGCAATATCGGAACTTATTACAGAAGCAGAAATTGAGAAAAGACGAGATTTTAGAAATATTCTGACTTTCACGATTGATCCGCACGATGCCAAAGATTTTGATGATGCTCTGAGTTTCAGAATACTCGAAAATCAAAATTATGAAATTGGTGTTCACATTGCCGACGTAACGTATTACGTGCAGGAAAGCACACGACTCGAAGAAGAAGCTTTCAACCGTGCCACTTCGGTATATTTGGTTGACCGCACGATTCCGATGTTGCCCGAGAAACTCTCTAATAATCTCTGTTCGCTTCGCCCAAATGAAGATAAATTGACGTTTTCGGCGGTTTTTGAAATGACTCATGACGGTCGATTGATAAACGAATGGTTTGGTCGAACCATCATTCACTCTGACCAACGATTTAGCTACGAAGATGCACAAGATGTTTTAGAGGACGAAGAAGGCGATGTCCTAAATCCTATTACTGAGCCTGACGAAGTTCTAGAAAAGTACCGTTTCCCGCTACATACGCTCAATCATTTAGCAAAGATTCTAAAAAAAGATCGTTTCAGAAACGGAGCTATTAATTTTGAAACCAATGAAGTAAAATTCAAACTCGATGAAATTGGTAAACCGATTGGCGTTGTGCTGAAAATCAGAAAAGATGCCCACAAACTCATCGAAGAATTTATGCTCTTGGCCAATAAAAAAGTAGCGGAGTTTGTTTTCAAACTTAAAAATGAAATAAATTCAGAGGCTAATACAATGGTTTATCGTGTGCATGAGCCACCAAATCCTGAGAAATTACAGAATTTTGCCAATTTTGCGGCACGTTTTGGTTATTCCATCAAAACGGATTCGGACAAAACCTTATCGAATTCGATGAACAAAATGATGGCAGAGGTTGAAGGAACTCCTGTACAGAATGTATTGGAACAATTAGCAGTTCGCACGATGTCAAAGGCTCGATATTCAACCGAACCCTTGGGGCATTTTGGCCTTGCTTTTGAGCATTACAGCCATTTTACGTCGCCAATTCGTCGTTATCCAGACATGATGGCTCATCGACTTTTACAACATTATTTAACGGCTTCGCCAAAAAATAGAGCAAATGTTTCTCATGAAGATTTTGAAAAAAAATCGAAACATTCATCCGACCGAGAAAAACTAGCTGCTGAAGCCGAAAGGGCTTCAATTAAGTATAAGCAAGTAGAATTCATGAGTTTGCAAGAACGCCGAACTATTTTTAGTGGCGTTGTAACTGGTGTAACCGATTTCGGAATTTTTGTAGAAATCACTTCCACAAGTTGTGAAGGAATGGTTCGTTTGGCTGATTTGAAAGATGATTTCTACGAATGGGATAGAAATAATTATCGAGTTGTAGGAAAACGCACAGGTCGAGTAATCAACTTTGGCGATACCGTAAAAGTGACAGTAAAAGGCACTGACCTGGAGCGTAGAAGTATGGACTTAGAGTTAGTTGGTTTGGAAGGAAAATCATTGCAATTGAGCAATACGAAAGGGAGCAATCGAGATACTTCAAACAGCAGAGGAGGCCGCAGAGAAAAACCAAGTCGAACTGCTCGAAAAAGCAGCCGAACAAGCGATAAAGACAAAGGTAAACGCAAGAGAAAATAATTAAACATCTCGAATGTTTAGAAACATTTCTTTTTTATTAAGGTTTAGTAAACTGGTAAGTAGCTAAATGACTATTTACCTGTTTATTGTTTACATCATTTTAAATCTACATTCTGATAAATTTTGTAGGAACGTCCAAATTGGACGTTCCTACGGGTGAAAATTAAAACACTACATCAAAAATGAATATTCTAATCACAGGTGGTACAGGGATGATTGGGCATCGACTCACCGAATTGCTTTTGGCAAAAGGTCATAAGGTTTCATACTTGAGTAGAAAGAAAGAAAAACTAACTAATGTGGAAGTTTTTCAATGGGATATTCAGAAAGGATATATCGAAGCAGGTGCTTTAGAGTCAGCTGATTATGTAGTGCATTTGGCGGGTGCAGGCATAGCTAATAAACGCTGGACTGACGAACGAAAAAAAGAAATCATTGATTCAAGAATTCAGCCTATTGATTTGATTAACAAGTATTTACAAGAAAAAAACATTCAACTTAAAGGTTTTATTTCAGCATCAGCTATCGGGATTTATGGCTGTAATACGGGTGATGTAAATTTAGATGAAAGTAGTGTTTTAGGAAATGATTTTCTTGCCGAATGCACCAAACTTTGGGAAATTCATGCTAAAAAAGTAAAAAATGCCGCTCGAATCATAAGCATTAGAATAGGCATTGTTTTGAGCGAAAATGGTGGAGCGTTGCCCAAGCTCGTTCAACCAATTCGCCTTGGTTTTGGGGCGGCTCTGGGAAATGGCAAGCAATTCATGTCATGGATTCACGTAGATGACCTTTGCGGAGTTTTCGTGAAAGCTATTGAAGTTGAAAAAATGCAAGGAGCGTATAATGCCGTTTCTCCAAATCCTGTCACGAATCAAGAAATGACAAGTGTTGCGGCAAAAGTCTTGAAAAAGCCACTTTGGTTGCCGAATGTTCCAAGTTTTGCATTAAAATTAGTTTTCGGAGAAATGGGAATTGTCGTAACTGGTGGCAACTTTGTGCTGAACAAAAGGCTTTCGCAAGAAACCAATTTTCAATATAAATTTATAAATATTAAAGACGCTCTGAACGATTTGTTAGGAAAATAGTCAACTGTCCACGGTCGGCAGTCAACTTTTTAAACCAGCTAACTCATAACTCATAATTCAAAACTCAGCACTCAAAAAATGACTTCCATATTTTCAAGAATCATTGCAGGTGAAATTCCTTGCCATAAAATTGCCGAAAACGATCAATATTTTGCATTTTTAGATGTATTTCCTTGTGCTTTTGGTCACGTTTTGGTTGTACCGAAACAAGAGATTGATTATCTATTCGACCTCAGCGATGAACTTTATGCAGGTCTCATGGCTTTTGCCAAACAAATTGAGCCAGCCATTCGTCAAGCAGTACCTTGCAAGCGTTTGGGTGTTGCCGTTATTGGCTTGGAAGTACCTCATGCCCATGTTCACTTAATTCCGATGAACAGCATGAATGATATGAATTTCAATCACAAATTAAAACTTTCAGAAGAAGAACTAGCCGAAACTGCTGCCAAAATCAGGAGTTTTCTAAACTAATATTATGGAAATTGTTTATGCCATTATCATAGCGATATTACCTCTGTTTTTATCGCTGAGAACTATTTTTTTGCTTCGTAAAAATCCAAAAGTATCTGATTTTATGAAAAGTATCATCAACGCCATTTTGGGCGGAATTATTTTGGTGTCAATCAGCGTAAGTGTGCATCATTTTATGAATCTTGCAGATGCAAAATCTAATATGAGTGTGGGCGTTCTGACGAGCGTACAAATAATTATGTCTGGCGTAGTATTTTTGGTTTCTCGGGTTTTGAGTCGGGTTTAGCAAAAAAGAATGTTTTTGAAATTATTTATAATTATATTTATTTATTAAAACAGGAATGAAATGCCAACGCAAACTTTAATAATTGAAGCTGAAATTAATAAAATAAGAGCACTTAAAGCTTTTTTAACCGCATTTGGCATAAGCTATCGTACAGAAAAAACCAAGTACAGTGATACAACAGACTATTTATTGAGCAGTCAAGCCAACAAAAACAGATTACACGAATCAATTGAGCAATTGAATAGCGGAAAAACTGAAGTTCACGGCCTCGTTGAATCATGAATCTCACATGGACACCTCAAGCTTGGGAAGAATATATTTCTTGGCAAAATAATGATAAGAAAATAGTTAGGCGAATTAATGATTTGATAAAAGAGTGTTTACGAACTCCCTTTGAGGGTAAAGGCAAGCCTGAACCATTGAAAGGTGATTTAAGTGGTTTTTGGTCAAGAAGAATAACAGATGAACACCGACTTGTTTATAAAGTGGGTAATTCAGAAATAGCTATTGTTCAATGTAAATATCATTATTAGTTCACTTCAATTTCCCTTTCAAAACCTCAAATTCTTTCTTTAAAGACGCATTTTTATAAAGAATCTCGTAGGCAAAATTAGTAATTGGCATTTCTATTTCGTGTTGCTGCATCATTTCGTATATACATTTTACAGCGTAAAAACCCTCGGCAATCATATTCATTTCGAGTTGAGCTGCTTGCACGCTATATCCTCGACCAATCATATTGCCAAAAGTTCGATTTCGACTAAATTGTGAATAAGCTGTTACCAGCAAATCACCCAAGTAGGCAGAAGCACTCAAATCTCTCTCCATTGGTGCAATTAAATCTACCACTCGTTTGATTTCTTGCATGGCGTTTGAAACCATAACGGCTTGAAAATTATCTCCTCCACCCAATCCGTGCGTAATACCGCAAGCCAAAGCCACGATATTTTTCATAACTGCCGCATATTCTACACCGTAAATATCAGCAAGAACCGACGTTTTTACAAATCTGCAACGCATCAATTCGGCAAATTCGGTGGCAAGCTCGATATTTGACGAGGCAATTGTAAGATAAGATTGTTTTTCGAGAGCTACTTCTTCGGCATGGCACGGGCCAGCGATAATACCCATATTTTGGTGTGAAACTCCATAGTTTTCTGCCAAATAATCGGTGATAAGTTGATTACTTTCAGGAATCATTCCTTTAATGGCTGAAATAACTTTTTTATTGGTTAAATTCCCTGCTGAAATGGATTTGACGGCATCACCCACAAATGCTGCAGGAACAGCCAAAATTACCCATTCTGAACCTCGAATTGCTTCTTTAAGATTGGTATAAGGCTTAACTTTTGAAGGATAAACTTCTACGCTACTCAAATATTTTGGGTTATGGTGGTGTTTTTTGATATGTTCCACATCACTTACACTTCGCATCCACCATTTTAAATGTACATTTCCTTGACTCAATATCTTTACGATTGCCGTAGCCCAACTTCCTCCACCGATTACTGTAATTTTCATTCTATTCCAACGATTATGAACAAGTTTTGAAAATTTGTTCTACTTTTCTGATGCTAAGTAAATTAAAAGACTTGAATAAAAAAAGAGATGCCTATAAATAAGGAAGGCTTCACTTTGAGCGAATATCACTCAACGAAGCCTTCCTTTTTATATTCGAGAGGGCATATTTTACACGCCCATACAATCATTTATTTAATCCTTTTTCTTGTCTTTATCGTCTTTTTTCTCTACTTTTTTCATTATCAGTTCACCATCTTTCAGTTTTTTAGAAACAGCAATAAATGGTCCCGAAACTATTTCTTCACCTTCTTTCAAGCCACTAATCACCTCAATTGTTCCTGCGGCTGTATCGGTAATACCTGTTTTTACTTCACGAATCTTTGCTTTGTCTTTATCGTGAATAAAAACTACTTCTTTAGGTTTATCTTTCTTCGTAGGTTTTGGTTCTTGTATAGTTTCAGCTGGAGCTGCCTTATCTTTTTTGACATCGGTGCTGGCGGCATCGTCGGCTCCACGAGTGGTTACGGCTGCAATTGGCACACTCATTACACCGATTTTCTTTTCAGTCACAATGTCAACCGTGGCAGTCATACCTGGTTTGAAAGGATATACTTTGCGAGCCTTGCGGTCAACTAATTCACGGTAAGATTCTGGCAAAATTCTGATTCTTACTTCAAACTCAGTTACGGCATCGGATGACGCGGCAGCCAACGAACTTGATCCAGATCCATTGGCGGTATTAGCAATTTCAGTAACGATTCCTCTAAATTTTTTGCCAGTCATGGCATACGAATCTACATCAATAATGGCAGTATCGCCCAAACTTACACGCACAATGTCGTTTTCGTTTACGTTGATTCTAACCTCCATATTATTCAAATTCGCAATACGAAGTATCTCAGTACCAGCCATTTGTGAAGTTCCAACAACCCTTTCACCTAATTCAACTGCCAATTTCGATACGATACCGCTCATTGGAGCATAAATGCTTGTTTTACGTAGGTTTTCAGACGCATCTTTCAAACCCGCTTCGGCACTTTTAACATTAAATTTAGATGCCTCAACACTTGATTTTGCTGCTTCCAAGTCTTGGCGAGCAACTTTCAAATTAGTTTCTGCAATTTCTAAATCAGATGCTGAAACAACTTTATCATCAAATAATCTTTTTTGGCGATTATATTCGGCTTGCGTTCTTGACAAACGAGCTTCCGACTGAGCAATAGTTGACTTTGCTTGCTCGGCATTTGCTTTGGTTTGATTCACTACCGCTTCTGCACGTTGAGCAACCGAAACGTAGTTTTCTGGTTGAATTTTTAGTAAAAGTTGTCCTTTTTTTACGGAATCACCTTCTTTAACGTATAAAGCTATAATTTCACCGGGAACGTCAGGTGTGATTTTCACCTCAACTTCTGGCTGAATTTTACCCGATGCCGAAACGGTTTCTGTAATATCGGATTTTCCAACTTTTACAAATTCAACTTCGGTTGGTTTTTCTTTGCCAATCCAGCCTTGTGCTTTGGCAACCAATAAAAATATAACAAGTAGGGCAACAACGCCACCCAAAATCCACCAGAGTCTATTTGATTTTTTCATTGAGAAATTTTATTTAGTCCATAGTCGATGGACACATTATAGAATTTACGAGGTACGATTTACGAAAGGTTATGCACTTCACGCTGTCGCGTTATAACTAACTCATAATCAATACTTTAATAATATTAAACTTAAGTAATTATCCATTCAAAACTCTATCATTCCTAACGGGCGGCGAACCGCTTCAATCATTGAATTTAAAACGAAAGCGGTTTATTTTGATAATAATCTAAAATCTTGATTCGGAAAATATAATCGTATTTGGCTTGAATCTGATTGATTCTGGCACGGTCGAGGTTTGTTTTTGAAATGCTATAATCTAATGCATTTAATGAGCCAACATTAAATCTTGATTCCGCCGCACGGAAAGACTCTTCCAAAGCACTCACTTGCTTTCCAAGTGCCGAGAATCTTTTTGCTGAATTAGTCAGGTTTACGTAGGCTTGGTCGATGTCTTGACGCAGACGTAAACGTACATTTTCTGCCTGAATTTCACTTTGTTTTTGGTTGATTTGTGCGGTTGTTAAGCGAAACTTAGTGCTATACCCATTAAAAATAGGAATTCTGACATTCAAACCTAAAGAAGCATTTCCATTACCACCCAATTGACGGAAATAATTAATTTTCTCGCTCGTTGCACTCGAAGTTGGCAAATAACCAAAAACTGGATAACGAATGCCTGCCACATTTACATAGCCAGCTTCAGTTTCAACAATTTTTTGAGTAAAACTTACTTTTTCAGCAGCCGTCGAATAGGATGAATTAAAAGCAGCACTAGCCGAAATGACTGGCATTTTTAAACCTTTGGCAATATCTACCGATTTTTGTGAAGCCTTCACACGCTTATCAGCCGCTTGCACATCTGCCAAAAAACCCTGGGCAATTTCGTAAACCTGTGCTGAAGAATTCGGATAAGGCTGAATATTTGGATTTGGCACCTCAACTCTAACAACTTCAATGTTACGATCAGCAGTTGCATTCATTAGTTGTTTTAAAGTCAATTTCGCTGAAATAATCGCATTTTCGGCATTTACAATACTTACTTCATCATTTGCCAATTGTGCTTTTATATCATACAAATTTGTTTCGGGCAACGAACCTGCATTGACTAATTTTTGTGTACGTTCGAGTTGTGTTTGTGTAACTTCAATTTGACGTTGAGAAACCGCCAATAAGTCTTGTTGAGAAAGTACATTCAAATAACCTACCACAATATTGAGTGTGATTTGGTTTTTCATGGCTTGCAAATCTAGGCGAGAAGCTTCTAAATTTAGTTGATTCAGAGCAATGCCGTTGCGTGTTTGATAACCATCAAACAGGATTACGCCACTATTCAAACCAAAACCATTTGAACCAACCGTATTCGTAATTATACCATTGGTATAGGGATTAATGTTTCTACCTGAAAAAAGGTTGAAGTTTGTTCCGCCATTTAGGCTTGGGTATTTTGCCCATTTCGATTGTTCGAGGGTGTTGAGTCCCTGCTCAACTTGTAGGCTATTTTGCTTGATTGAAAGATTGTTTTTCAAAGCAAAATCAATAGCTTCTTGCAAAGTCACTTTTTCTACAGTTGAAGCTGTACGCTCTCCACTTCCTGATACAGCCGACGACTGTGCGAAAGTAAGAGTATTAGCAAGTAGAAAAGTTGAAAGTAAAATTTTAGCTAATTTCATACGAATGTTAGATGCTGCGGTCAAAGCTTTTCAGACCATTGACTACAACAGTGGCTTTGACAATACAATTTTACGAAAGATTCGTGTACACAGGGATAAGAAATGGATAAACGGTTTTATTGAAGTGTAAAGCCGCAAATGGCTGTTTTGGAAGAATATGAAGTCTACTAAAAAATGAAGCCCTCACAGGCGGGAACGCCCCGTATGAAGACTTCGTTTTACATCCTTTTATCTTTTATTTTGAAAGTTCCTTAGCTCTATTTTCGGCTGCCAAAATACCTTTCACGATTCCATCAGGGATATTATTTTCCTGAAAAGTGCGTAAGGCCGCTTCTGTTGTTCCACCTTTTGAGGCAACAGCTTTTATCAAATCATCAAGGCTTTGCTCGGCATTATTTATTAGATGATAAGATCCCAACATGGTTTGCTTAACGAGCAAACTTGCCATTCCTTCGTCGAAACCCATTTTCTTACCGGCGTCTATCATGTGCTTCACAAAATAATAAAAATATGCTGGCCCGCTACCGCTCAATGCAGTTACTGCATCAATCATGTCTTCATCTTCTAAATAAACCGAACGACCTGTGGCATTGATTAGATTTTCAACTTTGCGAAGTTTTAAAGCGTCCAGTTCGGGTGAAGCCGTGAAACCTGTAATTCCCATTCCCAACATTGCGGGCGTATTTGGCATGGCTCTCACAACTAGTTTATGATCGAGAACAGTTTGTATTTTTGACATCGGCACACCAGCCATGATTGACAAAACCACTTGTTGTGGCTGAATGACGGCACGGAGTTCGTCTTGTACGGAAGCAAAATCTTGGGGCTTTACGGACAGTATAATCAATTCATAATCAGCAATTTGCGAGTTAATTACACTCACAACCAAGCCTTCTTTAGCAGTACGTAATGCTTCGCTACGCTCTTGACTTTTTTCTACTAGGAGTAAGTCTGCTTTTTTTACTAAATCATACTGCAAAAATGAGCGAGCAAACGCCATACCCATATTTCCGCAGCCTACGATGGCAATTTTCATGATAAAAGGTCTTTTAACCCTAAAAAGAGGGGTGTTTTATTAAAAAAATTGAGCCTTTAAGGGAAAACACTCAATGAAAGTACAAAAATAAGTTTTAGGTTTGAGATTTACCAAGTACCACGCTTATTTATCTGACTGATAAATGGTTAGCTCATCACCCAAAAGATTTTGCAGGGACATCATCTTAATATTTTTAGGCAAAACTGGAGCCAAAATTCCTTTTTTGAGTTGTTTCTGACTTCTAAAAACTCTAATTTCGTCAAATAGCTCTGTTTCAATAAAACTTTGCAAAAGCTTCGTTCCGCCTTCAATGATGATTGATTGTAGCCCCCCTGCCCCTGATGGGGGAGCTATTGACAATAGTTCTATTATTATTGAATGTACATTTGGCAAATTTAATGTAAGTCCACCGATTAAAACTCCCTCATTAGTGGAAGAGGTGACTGCTTTCCTACTTCCAATCATAACTCGTACAGGATTTCGGCCAGTCCATTCTCTTACATTTAGTCTTGGTTTATCGTGCAAAGCAGTATTTGTTCCGACCATGATGGCATCTTCTTCGCTCCGCCATTTATGCGAAAGTTTGTGCGAAAGTGCATTACTAATCTTGATTTGCTCGAAATTTTCGCCAGCAATAAAACCATCAGCCGTTTCAGCCCACTTCAAAATAATATAAGGTCTGTTTTTCTCAACTACCGTAAAAAAACGAGCATTTAATTGTCTTCCTTTTTCTTCTAAAACTCCAGTAACTACCTCAATACCAGCATCCAGTAGTTTCTGAATGCCTTTACCAGCAACCAAAGGAAAGGGGTCGTGGTTACAAATCACGACTTTTTTTAGTTGATACTTAACCAGCAAATCGGCACACGGAGGCGTTTTTCCGAAGTGTGTGCAAGGTTCGAGAGTTACGTAGGCAGTCGCTTCCGAAAGTAAGGTTTTATCTTTTACCGAGTTTACTGCATTTACTTCAGCGTGCCAATCGCCGTGTTTTTTGTGCCAGCCCTCACCGATAATCACATCATTCTGCACAATTACGCAACCCACCATTGGGTTTGGACTTACAGTTCCTCTACCGATTTCTGCCAGTTGCAAGGCACGGAGCATGTATTTTTCGTTGAAATCCAATGGAATTAATGAGTGAATTAGTGAATGAATGAATTAGTGAATATTTTTGTGAACGAATAAAGCGACAACCGCATTATTTTCGTTTTTCTCACAAATGCAAATTTATGCAATCAAGTAAACATTTATACGATAATTTACTTCAACAAATTACGACTTATGAATCGCAAGAAGCAAAAGAAATTGTTTTTTGGTTAATGGAATTTTATTTAGGTCTTAGAAAAATAGATATTCTTGGTGATAAATCGTTCGAAAAGGCCATTGATTGGACAAATATTATCGAGAGATTAAATAATAATGAGCCAATCCAATACATTTTGGGTGAAACAGAATTTTACGGACGAAGATTTTTAGTTAATGATTCAGTATTAATTCCAAGACCTGAAACCGAGGAACTGGTAAAATATATTATTAAAAAACAAAAAAACCAATTTTCAGTAAAAAGAAAACAGTTATCAATTCTCGACATCGGCACTGGAAGTGGCTGTATTGCTATTTCACTTGCGAAAGAATTGCCAAATTTTATAGTATCAGCATACGATATTTCAAAAAATGCCCTCGAAACAGCAAAAAAGAATGCCGAATTAAATAAAGCTAACGTAAATTTTGAAAAAGTAGATATTTTAAAACCCCCATTCATTCATTCACTCTTTCAATATCCATTGCGGCACTCATTCAACATTATCGTCAGCAACCCTCCTTACGTGACGAAGCAGGAAATATACCGAATGCAAAAAAATGTCTTAGATTTTGAACCACATTTAGCACTTTTTGTAGAAGACTCAGAGCCATTGATTTTCTACGAAGCAATCGCTAATTTTGCATTCAATAACCTAACTGACAATGGTTTAGTGGCAGTCGAAATAAATGAAGCTTTGGGCGAAGAAACGGCCAATGTTTTTAGAAGAAAAGGCTTTTCGGAAGTTGAAATCATTAAGGATATGCATCAAAAAGACAGGTTCGTGAGTGCCATACTTCATAAAAAAGATGGCAAATGATGGCAGCTTTCTGATGCTTTTTGGTAACTTCACGTTTTATAAACTTCATAATTTTGAAAATTATGCAATAAAATACATGGAAAACTCAAGAATTTTACATAAAAAAATAAGAGACGTCTTTGCTGAAACTGGAAAAGTAGTGATTGGTCAAGAAAAATTGATTAATCGCTTGTTAATTGGACTTTTTACGGGTGGGCATATCCTGCTCGAAGGCGTTCCAGGCCTAGCTAAAACCAAGACTATCAACACTTTAGCTAAAGTCCTCGATTTAGGTTTCAATCGTATTCAGTTTACACCCGATTTGCTTCCAGCCGACCTTGTTGGTACGATGATTTACAATCAAAAATCGGGCGATTTTGAGGTTAAAAAAGGGCCAATTTTTGCCAATTTAATTTTAGCCGATGAGGTAAATAGAGCTCCTGCAAAGGTACAATCGGCACTTTTGGAGTCAATGGCCGAAAAACAAGTGACCATCGGCGACGAAACGCACCAACTCGATCGCCCTTTTATGGTAATGGCCACCCAAAACCCTGTCGAGCAAGAAGGAACATACCCCCTACCCGAAGCCCAAGTTGACCGTTTTATGATGAAAGTTTTTGTTGATTATCTCAATAAAAACGATGAATTAGAAATGGTAAGAAAAATAGCTAATCTGAACGAAAACTACACACCACAACCCATACTTGATAAAGAAGAAATTGCTGCAATCGGTCAAGAAATCAATAGAATTTCAATCTCCGAAATGCTCGAACGTTACATAATCGAATTAGTTTTTGCTACTCGTCGCCCAGCAGAATTTGGTCTGAAAGATGAAGCTCGCTACATACAGTTTGGAGTCTCGCCACGTGCGGGGATTTCAATCTATAATGCAGCCAAAGCCCTCGCCTACTTTGATGAGCGTAACTATGTTTTGCCCGAAGACATCAAAGCTCTTGTACACGATGTTTTCAATCACCGAATTATCCTCAACTACGAAGCCGAAGCCGACGGCCTCACTACGCACGAAGTGATTGATAATATTTTGAAACGTGTGGCAATTGGGAGATAATTAATGATTTAAAAGTGAATTTTTGAACAATGTAAACAATTCAAATTTTATGAAAAAAATACTTTTTTCTATATTTATCTGCACATCAGCGGCAGTTCAAGCACAAACTTTACCTCTTTCGTCAGAAAAAGGTTTAATCGATGAATTGTCGGAAAAATCAAAGTCAGCTGTTAATTACCCGTCGTATAAATTTAATTTCGATGGCGGATATAAAACAATAAAGTCTTCACCCAACCCCAATATTATCACCTATAAAATGCCTGTGAGAGATATTAAAGCCGACAATTCGGTCATAAGAGTCTATGAGCCAGATTCTCTTTTTAAGTCAAAAATGATTGTTAAGAAGTATAAATGAAATGTAAGGTCTGCACCGCAGGTCTGACAGATTTAAAAGCCAGACCTATGGATAGATATAGCATCACTGAAGTTTCAATTTAAATAATTTTGGCCACATTTTACCCGTAACATAAAAATCTTTGGATATAGAATCATAAGCAATACCATTCATTTCCATTGATTTTGGGTAAATATTACTCACATAGCTTTTCAAGGCTGATAAATCTGCACATGCCACAATCTCTCCACTTTTAGCATCTATCTTAATAATTTTATTAGTTTGCCAAACATTAGCATAAATAAAACCATTCACATACTCTAACTCATTTATATTGGTCTGCCCATAACCATTTGACTTTACATTAATGGTTTTTTCAGCTTCAAATCCATTTGGATTGATGAATGTTATCGTAGGTGTACCATCGCTCATTATCAAGTAAGTGCCGTCATTGGTCAACCCCCAACCTTCATGACTATTATACTTGAATTCAGTTATTTTCTTGAAAGAAGGATACTCATAAACAAAGCCCAACTGGTCTTTGTAAGTAAGCTGATAAACTTTGCCTTTCAAGATTGTCATACCTTCACCAAAATACTTTTTATCTAACAGCACTTTTTGGTCTAAAATACCTGATTTTGATACTATTCCGATAATAGATTTAGTGGTATCATCAGGACTTCCTGTGCTTTCATAAAGTTTATTTTTAACAAATTCTAATCCTTCAGTAAATGCTTTTACATCGTGAGAAAGTGTATCAATAATCTGAAATTTCAGCGAAGGAACTGTCGGTTCTTCTTCGGCTTGGTTATTCTCGTTTTTATCGGTATTACACGAAAAAACTAAGGATACAAAAACAGTAAAACAAATAAAGTTAAGGCAATTACGTCTCATTTATCAAAATTATAATTTACAGTAACATTTTACTCATAAACCACACTCAACAACTCCGCCACACAAGCTGGTTTTTCTGAACCTTCTAGCTCAAAAATGGCATCAATAATCAATTTCGCTCCGTTGGGCTGCATTTCTTCCACATCTTTCAAAGTAGCCTTCATACGCACACGACTACCCACAGGCACGGGCGAGATAAAACGCACTTTGTTTGTGCCATAATTCAGTCCCATTTTGGCAGATTCTACTTTAAACATTTCGTACATGAATTTTGGAGAAAACGACAAGGATAAAAATCCATGAGCAATCGTCTTTCCAAATGGCGAAAGTTTAGCTTTCTCTTCATCGACGTGAATCCATTGGTCATCAAGAGTTGCAGCAGCAAAAGCATTGATTTTATCTTGCGTAAGAGTCTGCCAATCCGATGTTCCAAGTTCTTTACCAATATGGTTTTTTAAAGCTGTTAAGTCTTTAAAAATCAGTATTTCACCTAATTTACTTACTTGAGCAACTGGTTTTATTTCTTGCTGAGAAGCTTGAGCAACTTCATATTTTGGCATTTGCACATCATCCGACATAACCACTACTGCTTTCCCGACCACTTTTCTATTCATCAAATCATTTAGCGAATCGGCCGCTTCTGCCAGCAAATATAGTTTATGAATATGTGGACGTAAACTACCTTTCATAAAATATCCCGCCAATTCTTGAATATTCTTAAAGTTTTGTGCGGGTTCTTTTTCAGCAAACTGTCCCCAAAAAACGCCAACAATCGCACAACCTTTCAATAATGCTAAATTCAAAGCAATTTTTGGAATTTCGCCTGCCGCAAAACCAACTACCAAATAACGCCCTTTCCAGGCAATCGAACGGAGGGCCGGCTCGGCATATTTATCTCCCACGGCATCATAAATTACATCCACGCCTTTGCCTTGTGTGATACTTTTTATTTTTTCTCGCAAATCATCATTTGTATAATTTATCGTAAAATCTGCCCCTTTTTCTCGGCAGGTGGCCAGTTTTTCATCGCTCGATGCTGCCGCAATCACGGTTGCTCCCATCAATTTTCCTAATTCGACTGCCGCCAAACCTACACCACCCGCTGCACCGAGTACTAAAAGGGTCTCCCCTGCTTTTAACTCGGCACGGTCTTTCAATGCGTGGTAGGATGTTCCGTAATTATACATTACCGAAGCCGCTGTTACAAAATCCATTTTAGGCAACATCGGAAATACCCTGCGAGCATCGACCAACACTTCTTCGGCCATTCCGCCCCAGCCTGTCATGGCAAAAACTTTATCACCTATTTTTAAGTGTTTTACGCCCTCACCTACTTCTTTAACAATTCCAGAAACCTCGCCCCCTGGCGAGAAAGGCAAATCGGGTTTAAACTGATACAAATTTCGAATTATAAGTGTATCTGGAAAATTAACGCTGCACGCCTTAATACTTATCACGACTTTACCAGCCTCGGCTTTCAGAGCGGGCAAATCCTCTAATATGAGGGTTTCAGGCATTCCAAATTCTTTACAAAGTAGAGCTTTCATAATGGTTTTTATTTTGTTGAATAGTAAATTTATTCTTTTGAAATATAAAGATTTTACAACAAATATTGTTAAAATTTATTTCCTTTGAAAAACACATTTATAATTATTGTTTCTTCAAGGAAATGAAATAAATAGTATTTGCATTATTTATTCTTGTCTTTTTGATAAGCAAATCAGTACCAATCTTACAAGTTCTTGTAATCAGTAAAATTGTACATGAAATTTTTGGCTCTTTTATTTTCTCTAATCTCTCCGATACTCTTTTTGGTACACCAATGGCGATTTCCCGACGATTGCCTTAAATTGTCGATTAAAATTTGAAATAGTATTATAACCACTTTCATAAGCTATTTGAGTAACATTGAGCGTGCCTTCGTGCAATAGTTTGCAAGCATTTCCGATGCGAATTTCAGCAATAAAATCGAAAAAAGATTTATTGGTTCGGCTCTTAAAATACCTACAAAAAGCCGCATCACTCATGCTAACAAGCGATGCTAACTCACTCAAACGTACTTCTTCTTTGAAATGTTTCATTACGTAATCATGCACTTTTTGCATCCGCTCAGTTTCCGAAATCTTGTGCATATTCACATAACCCAAACTCGTAATAAACGTATAATCATTAGATTGAGAAAGTTCATGTAACATCGAAAGTAATTTCAATACTCGTTCAAAACCTTCCAATTTGTTTAATTCGAATAAACTTTCAATGATTTTTTCACGCATTTCGCCCAGAATGTCTATTCCACGCTGACCATTTTGTAAAAGCTGCTTTAGTCGATACATTTCTGATTTTTCAAAGAAATTATTTCCAAGAAAATCTTCTGTAAAATAGACCACAATTCCGTGCGTTAGCAATTCTGAATTTTGTTCAAAATATGCCTTTTCACTCCGCCAAAGATGCGGTACGTTTGGACCTAAAAAAACAGTATCGCCCGCTTCAAAATGTTTAATGTCATCGCCAATGAAGCGAGTACCTTTTCCTTCAAAAACCGTAAACAGTTGATAATGTGGATGAAAGTGCCAACTCGAATCAAAATGAGGTTGACGCAATTCCTGCACTTCAAATGAGTAAACCTGACTTCCAAGTGTTTTTTTTAGTAGTTTCATAGAAAAAGTCCGCAGACTTCAGAAAATAGTCATTTTTGCTAAATTAAATATATACGTATATTTGCTTATTTTTCTACAAATATATTTAAAAATATCAAAATACAGTCATAATTAGTAAATCAAAGCATATTTTATATGATTTTATTATGATAAATTTGTACTATAATTTTTAAATAAAAAAGTCCCCTCCGGGGGTTTGGGGGCTATGACCTACGGAATGAATCTCCTTTTATGGGGAACAGAAATTAACGAAGACCTTTTTCCAGTTTTAGAAAAAATAAAGGAAATAGGATTTGATGGTGTGGAGATTCCTATCTTCGACGTAAATCCAGAAAAATGGTATTCTTGGCGAGAAAAATTAGATGAATTAAGTCTAAAACGCATCGCTGTTACTATAAACGGCCCAGATTTTAATCAAATCAGCCCCGAAGAAAACATGCGTAAAGCAACTGTGGAACGAAACAAACGTGCCATTGATTGTGCCATGATTTTGGGTTCAGATTTACTAACAGGGCCTTTTCACTCTGCTTTGGGTGTGTTTACAGGCGTACCACCAACCAAAGAAGAATTGCTTTGGGCAAAAGAAAACCTTTGGGATTTGGCCGAGTATGCCGACAGTATGGGCATAACGCTCGGACTTGAATATTTGAATCGCTTTGAAAGTTATTTGGTTTCGTCGTCAGACGAACTTTTGGCTTTGGTCGAAGAGATCAATCACCCTGCTTGCAAGATAATGTTTGATACTTTCCATGCCAATATCGAAGAAAAATCAATGACCGAAGCCATCAAAAAATTGGATAAGCACTTGGTTCATGTGCAGCTTTCGGAAAATGACCGCAGCACGCTTGGCAAAGGAAGAATTGATTTTGAAGAAATCTTAAAAGCCTTAAAATCAATTAATTATGATGGAATGTTGAGCATCGAAGCTTTCAGCATGAAACTCCCAGCCGCCAATATTTGGAGAAAAATGTTTGATTCGGAAGAACAATTAATGAAAGATAGTTTGGCATTTATTCGCCCCTTAACCCCCAGCTAGGGAACTCTTGTTCGCTAATAAAACTATTTTACAGAAGATATAATTATCAAAATATAAATACAATATGAATACATCAAACATTCCCCCTTTGGGGGCAAGGGGGCTTAACATAGCCATCGTTGGACTTGGCTTCGGAGCAGAATTTATTCCAATTTATCAACGCCACCCAAACGCAAATATGTACGCCATTTGCCAAAGAAATGTTGAAAAGCTCAATGCAATCGGTGATACTTTTGGCATCGACGTTCGCTATTCTGACTACGACGAATTATTGAAAGACCCAAAGATTGATGCGGTACATATCAATTCGCCAATTCCGAACCACGCCGAACAAACTTTGAAGGCTCTTTATGCAGGAAAACACGTAGCGTGTACAGTTCCGATGGCTACTTCGGTGGAAGATTGCAAAGCCATCGTAAACGCTTGCCGAGAAACTGGCAAGAAATACATGATGATGGAAACCGTAGTTTATGCCCGTGAGTTTTTGTTTGTTAAAGAATTATACGAAAAAGGCGAACTCGGAAAAGTACAATTCTTGAAAGCATCGCACCAACAAGATATGGAAGGCTGGCCTGACTATTGGCCAGGTTTGCCACCGATGCACTACGCTACGCATTGCGTTGGTCCTGTGGCTGGTTTATTAAGATTAGAAGCCGAATACGTTTCGTGCTTTGGTTCGGGAACAATTTCGGAGGATTTGATTAAAATACATAATTCACCATTCGCTGTTGAATCAGCACATATAAAATTCAAAAATAGCGATTTAAGTGCTTATGTTTATCGTTCGTTATTCGATGTTGCACGTCAATACCGTGAAAGTTTTGAGGTTTACGGCTCGAAAAAATCTTTCGAGTGGGCTTTGATTGAAAACGAACCAAACGTTATTCACACCGCCAAAAAACCTGAACCTGAAATTCCAGAAGAGGTTGAAACGCCTGATTATGCTCACTTACTTCCGAAAGAAATTCAATCTTTTACTGGAAAAGGTGTCTATGACCACGACGATAACACGCACCTAAGTTTTGCACAAGGTGGCGGACACGGTGGCTCGCATCCACATTTGGCTCATGAATTTATTTCGGCACTTATCGAAGACCGTGACCCATTCCCGAATGCCGTGCAATCGGCCAACTGGACATCGGTTGGAATCTTGGCACATGAGTCGGCCATGAAAGGAGGAGAAATTATTTATTTGCCTGAGTTTTAGTCAATAGGATTTAGCACCTTAATATCTGAAATGTGTTTAAAATCACTGATATTTCGGGTGTATAATTCGGCATTAAAAACAAGAGAGGTTGCAGCTATAATAGAATCTCCAAGCGACATTTTCTTTTGTTGTCGAAGTTCAATTGCTTTATCAATGATTTCAAAATCAATAGGAAGCACTTTGATAGTTTTGAAGATGCTTTCAAAGTATAGTTTCTCGCCATCGTCTAACGAATGAAAGCCTAAAACTTCAACTTTAGAAATAGCAGAAATTAATGAATTTGGGCTGAAAAATAATGGTCGTAAACCAATATACTCCTGCTTTGCAGAATAAATTATAATATTAGTATCAAATATAATCATGGCTTAGTCTCGAAAAGGTAAAGGTCTGTCTTGACGGCTTTCTTTTAACCAATCAAGCAAATCGTCAGCTCTTGAAGCCGACATACCATTATAACTCATGATTAATGCTTGATTCTTTGCTAATTCTTCTTCATTCAATTTTTTATTTGATTGAAGATTTTCGATGCGATATTCTAATTGCAAACGGTTAAGTAATTGAAGTACCCAATTTGTATCTGATTCATTCTGAATATCAATAGTGATTTGTGTCATTTTTTAAATATTTTGATATTCAAAGTTAGATTAAATCTTTATTTTAAACAAGTTTATACAATTGTGGATAATCAAATGTAGTTACTAAATAAAATTAAAAAGTTTCATATTAATTATTCGAAGATTTATGATTAGTGAAACAATTTAAAAATGATACTTGCAGAAAATAAAGACGCAACTCTTAAATTTCTTAGGGCAAATATTGATAAAAATATAATTGATACTCTAAATTCTGTTTTCGCTGACGTTTACGATAAAATTAAAGATCACAATTTCATCATTGCTTTAAATGAGTTAGAAATGAAATTTCCTCATTTATTATTGAAAAATATGGTTAAGAATGCAAAAAATATTTTTTAAAGACCTTAAAGATTCCCAAATAACTAATAAAATAAAAGTTTTCAAACCAATATAAAATGAAAAAAGCCCTATTTCTAACCCTAATCGTTTTTAATATTTTTGCTTCGTTCCCCCTCTTGGGGCAAGGGGGCGTTGGCCGTCGCCTCGAAATCCTTTTTCTCGGTGATAATGGGCATCATAAACCCATTGAGCGAGTTCCTACAATCATGGCGGCTCTGGGCAATAAAGGTATCAACTTTACTTATACCGATAAATTGGAGGATATTAACGCCCAAAATTTATCGAAATACGATGCCTTGATGATTTTTGCCAACTGGGACGACATCACGCCCGCTGCAGAAAAGGCTTTGCTCGACTACGTAGCTTCGGGAAAAGGCATTTTACCGATTCATTGTGCTTCGTATTGTTTCCGAAACTCGCCTGAGTATGTCAAAATGGTTGGTGGTCAATTTTGGAGACACCGCATGGACACAATTCAAGTGAATACAGTTCAGCCAAATCATATCATTATGAAAGATTTAGGCGTGATTAAGGCTTTCGACGAAACTTATTTACATAGCCAATTACAACCCGATAACAACGTTTTACAAACGCGTGAAATAAAAGCCGACCAAACAAAAGACCGCCAAGATGCCAAAACTGAGCCTTATACATGGACTCGTAGTTACGGTAAAGGCCGAGTTTTCTACACAGCTTATGGCCACGATGATAGAACGTGGAGCAATGTAAATTTCCAAAAACTACTCGAAAATGGTATTGTTTGGGCAGTAAACAATGAAGCTCGTGCGGCTCATTCAGCACTAAATCTGAAACCATTTGAGTATAAAGGAGCAAAATTACCAAACTACGAAAAACGCCTAGGCGAGCAATTACAACAATTGGCTCTTACACCTGAAGAATCAATGAAGCATATTCAAGTGCCTGCTGATTTTGATTTGAGTTTGTTTGCTGCCGAACCAAACGTAATGCACCCGATTGCAATGAGTTGGGATGAAAAAGGACGTTTGTATGTACTAATCACGAAAGATTACCCGAACGAACGCAAAGAATCAGGCGGTAGCGATTATATTTTGATTTGTGAAGACACTAATAAAGATGGTATAGCCGATAAATTTACTCGTTTTGCCGAAGGTCTAAGTATTCCTACAGGAATGGTTTTTGCTAATGGCGGTTTGCTTGTTTCGCAAGCACCACACATGTTGTTTTTGAAAGATAATGATGGCGATGATAAAGCCGATGAAAAAAAAGTGTTATTCACAGGTTTCGGAACTGGCGATACACACGCAGGGCCATCTAACTTACATTATGGTTTTGATAACTGGATTTGGGGTTGTGTAGGTTACTCAGGTTTTAGTGGAAAACTGGCAGAAGGCGATTCATTGAAGTTTGGACAAGCATTTTTTCGCTTCAAGCCCGATGGCTCTAAAATGGAATGGACAACCAGCACTTCAAACAATACTTGGGGAATGGGATTCAACGAAGCGGGTGATGTATTCGGCTCAACGGCCAACAACTCACACGGATGGTACATGGCTATTCCACACCAAAATTTCTTAAATCCAGGGTTCAATGGCGATAACGGAAGTCGTGGAACAGATACGCACAAAGACATGAAACCTATCACCGAAAAGGTTCGTCAGGTGGATGTTTTTGGAGGTTTTACCGCCGCTTCGGGGCATAATTTTTATACAGCAAGAGCTTTTCCGAAAAACTATTGGAATCAAATTGCTTTCGTTTCTGAGCCTACTGGACATATTTTACATCAAAACCGAATGGTGAAAAAAGGCACAAACTATGAAGACCAGGAGTCATTCAACCTAATGGCAGGTGCCGATGAGTGGTTCTCACCAGTATTTTCTGAGGTAGGGCCCGATGGTGCGGTGTGGGTTGCCGATTGGTACAGCTACATTATTCAGCATAATCCTCGACCAGACGGTTTTAAAATGGGTGTTGGTAATGCATATGAAACTGATTTGAGAGATTTTACACATGGTAGAATCTACAGAGTTGGCTATAAAAATGCTCCTGCCTATCAACCAATTACGCTAAGCAAAAACGATAAGGATGGCTTGCTAAAAGCTCTCAAGAACGATAATATGTTTTGGAGAAATCATGCTCAACGCTTATTAGTTGAGCGTGGAAATACCGATGTTGTGCCAGCTTTAATTGCCCTTGTAAACGACCAATCAGTAGATGAACTTGGTCTAAACCCAGCGGCTATTCATGCACTTTGGGCATTGAAAGGTTTAGGTGCGATTGATAAAAGTCCTGCGGCATTGCAAGCGGCCGTTGGAGCCCTGAAACACCAATCTTGGGCTGTTCGCAAGAATGCCGTACAGGTTTTACCAATTAACGCCAAGTCAGTTGATGTCATCTTGAAAAACAATTTATTGAACGATAAAGAACCTTTGGTTATCTTAAATAGTGTTTTGGCACTCAACCAAATGCCATTAACGGCAACAGCCGAAAAAGCAATTTTAACACGCATCGACCAAGCAACGGAGGTCACCGACCGCTGGCTTCCAGATGCATTTGCTACTGCTTTGACAAGTCACAAATCGGTTTTATTGAAAAAAC